>JAJZFJ010000190.1 GCA_021805395.1 bacterium | reverse complement strand
TTTCTCTGGTCGGAAACCACTCTTCGCAAATCTCGCTCAACCAGTAATGAAACCGACTCTGGCGATGCAAGATGCCCGCGTCCCTTGCAGTATGGGCACTCTTCCGTCAGGAATGCACTTAACGTTTCTCCTGTGCGCTTTCTAGTCATCTCGACCAGACCTAGCGCGCTGATGCTGGATATCTTGGTTCTCGACCTATCGCGCTTAAGTGCAACATCCAGCGCTTTCAACACAGACTGCTTGTCCCGCTGGTTGTTCATATCAATGAAGTCAATCACAATAATTCCGCCAATATCCCTCAAACGCATCTGACGGGCAACTTCGGCAGCGGCTTCAATATTGGTTCTCACTATTGTGTCTGACAGACTGTTACCACCAGTACTCTTGCTTGTGTTAACATCAATTACTGTGAGTGCTTCAGTTTCATCAATCACCAAAGAACCACCTGATTTCAGATTGACTTTTCTACGCATCAGCCTTTCAATCTCATCTTCAAGCTTGTAGTAATCAAAGATGGGTTGTGCGCCAGTGTGCAGATGAATTCGCTCAATTAATCTTGGTGAGATTCTCTCCAGCAGTTCGCAGGCTTTTTCGTATTCTGCAGGCTGATCAATCACCAGCTTGCTCACATCTGAGCCAAAAATATCCCGAATTGTTTTATAGAGCAGCGTGAGGTCCTGTAAAATGATGGAAGGAGCTTTTTTGTTCAGAGATTCTTTCAGCACATCATTCCAGGTTTGCAGCAGGAAATCCATATCCGCCTGAAGTTCCTGCTCTGTTTTCTCCTCTGCCTCTGTACGAATGATCAGACCAAATCCGGGACGGCTTATGCGTTCACCAATTTTTTTGAGACGCTCTCTCTCTCGCGCATCTTCTATTTTTCGAGAGACTCCCAGATTGTCACCCTCAGGCATCAAAACCAGATACCTGCCAGGGAGTGAGACTCTTGTAGAAACGCGTGCACCTTTGGTGCCTCTAGGTCCTTTAATTACCTGCACAAGCAGCTCCTGTCCTGGCTTCAGTACATCCAGAATTTTCTGCTGTCGCAAGTTAGAGCGTTTGAAATACTTCTTAGGTTTAGGGGAAACGTTTGGCTCTGTTCCCTCCTCAACATCATCCGTATTTTCTACCTGAGTGCCAAGATCTTCGCCTTCCATTTCCGCAATCGCATCCGCTGCTTCCTGTTCAAGCGAGGGAGTGGAGGATTGCAAATTGTTTGGGCTGTTTGTTGTGGCAGTTCTACCTCTTCGGGCTCTTCCAAAGCTTATGCGTTCGCCAGCAGTATCTGGTACAGAGTTCGTTGTTTCAGAGGTTGGTAAAACATCTCCAACGTATAAAAATGCATTCCGCTCGAGGCCAATATCCACAAAGGCGGCGTCCATACCAGGCAGTACATTAGCAACACGGCATTTATAGATACTACCCACCACACGTTCGGCTCGTTCAATGTGTAACTCAACAATGCGAGAATCCTCAAGAACCGCAATACGCGTCTCGCGTTCTCCAACATTTACTACAATCTCTTTATTTGGTTGAAAACTGGTCATGCTATTTCCGTTCTGTCTAATTTCAAAGGCAATGGTGGTGTAAAACCATCAGAAGTTAAAAGGCGCAGTCTGTGGGCACGTCTTGGAGTGATACCATTCAGCACAGAGTTTAGTGCAGTTGCCACTTCCACAGGCCTGACTGTTCCAGTCTCACCCTGCCCTACTATCATTCTTAAAGTCATGCGGTCAGATGTGTGTTCCTCGGGGAGACACTCTAAATGAAATAAATTTGGTCGGATATCCTGAGTACGAGTCGATCCCTCTTTTTGCCTTGTAATGGTGAGAGTGGTTTCACTCAGTACCGAATCGATGGCACTTGATATCTGTTGAAAAGTGTAATCAGGATGCTGACAAACAAGAGTGAATTCTGCTTGAGTTAGCAGTTTTGATAGCTCTTTAGCTTCATTTTCCTGCAACAAGTAGCATTCTACCATAATGATACCTGCTGGAAGTACTGTATTCAATTTATTGATAATAATTGTAGGATCCAGATTTTCGTTCAGCTCTATGGTCATGGGCTCTCGGCTTCCCGTAATTCCAACGCCAAGGGCTGAAACAAAAGTGATTTTTTCTCTGGGGTTGAATCCGGTGGAGAATACAATGGGCAGATCCGCTCTGCGAATTGCCCGTTCAAAAGTTCTCAATATATCGAGATGACCAAGCCACCGCACAGATTCCGTCTTAGAAAACAGAAGAAGATATTTGTACATATTCTATTGTACTAAAAAAAGGGCAGGCATACCATGCCTGCCCTGAAGTTTTAACTTAAAGTATAGAAATCTACTTCTTCTTGGTTGCCATTGTCTTTTTAGCTGTCATCTTATCTTTCTTGTAAGCAGCCTCAGCTTTCGCCAGCTTCTCTTTCGGAGACAGTTTTGCAAATGCTGAGGGGCATCCTGGGCAACAGAAATGAACTCTGAAATCGCCTACTACTTGAGGTTTGCCAGCCTGCATTTTGGGATCTACCTTGCCCATTGTGATAGGACAGGTCCAGACATCAATAATTTTTGCCTTCTTAACAGCGGCTTTGTGAACGGGAGTAGCCTTGGGTGCTGCACTAACAACGCCTGTCATACCACCGATTAAAGATACCATTGCGCAGAGCGCCATAAATCGATTCATTGCTTAGTTTCTCCTTCAGCTTAATTGTAAGCTTTATGATTGATGTGAGCGTAACTTGCTCTATTAAGCAACTCACATAGTAATTATACGTCAATTTTGCTATCTTTTATGCCTAAGCATGCCTAGAAGAGTATGAGTTAAGTCCAAAAAGTTGGTGTAAATTCAAAAAAGGCGGTTAGCCATTAAATAACCGGTCTTTTCCTGTTATCATGTTAGTTGCCAAACAAACAAAGGAGAA
>JAJZFJ010000089.1 GCA_021805395.1 bacterium | reverse complement strand
GATGGAACACCCGGTCATGTCACCCTTGCAGGGCATGACAATCGAACAAGCGACTTCGTGTCGCACGCGAGGGGAGGCGCCGGGAGAGGTTGAATCCAGCTGGCAGCACCACATAAACTACCCACAAATCCCGCAAAACTCAACGCGCTTGCAGCGTCCGAAGGACGCTCGATGCTTAACACTTCTGGCCAAGGAATTCATTCTGTGGGCTTCCGGGAATCTCCCTACACCTGCAAACCCTCACTGCATTGCACCGCTTCCCTTTGCCAATATCACAGCCTAAGTGGACGCTATGCCAGAGCGGTGCGTCATCGCTACCTTTGAGGACACTCCCACGCCTTCAGTCACAGTGTAAATATAATCGGCTGCCAGTCCCTTGAGAGTTTCTCTAATGCCAGAAGGCCAAACAATTTCCATCGAATCCACATTCTTGACATCTCCCAGACCAAAATAGACTCGTGAATCAGAATGGGAAAGATAACTCGAGCTGCTGTGAACCTCACTGAAATATCGCTTTCCTCCAGCATGCAGTGTAATTTTGGCATGGTATCCATTTCTATTGCTCTTTGTACCCACAGTTTTAATCAGTATCGAATGGTTTGTTGTGTTCAGATCGTTATGATAGAGGTGAATCGGATCGTTCTGATTCACTACCATAAAATCCGGCAAGCCATCATTATCATAATCTCCTACCGCTAACCCGCGGGAAACCATAGGGATACTCAGAGCACCGAGGCGGTCCGGTACAAGTGCGTAGGTACCATTTCCCTGATTATGGTAGAGCTGCCGGGGTTCACGATATTTCACACCAGCTGACGTTTCGGATATATACACGCTCACATGCCCATTTGCTGTAATGATATCTTTCCAGCCATCGGCATCATAGTCAATAAAATCACAGCCGAATGTTAAATACTGCATGTGAGGAATGGCAACTCCTGCCTCATTGCTAACATCGAGAAATAATCCCTTGCCCAGGTTTTTAAACAGGGTGTTAGGCTGTTCAGAAAAGTTTCCAATAAAGAGGCTTTCCCTGCCAGAATTATCGTAATCACCAATGCCAATTCCCATGCCAGACATCTCCTGGCCATAACTATTGTAAGCGCATCCCGCCACATCAGACACATTCGTAAAAGTACCATCTCCATTGTTATGCCAGAGAAATGCGATGTTCAGGTCGTTCGCAACAAAGATATCTTCGTGTCCATCATTGTCGTAATCAAGCCACACAACTCCAAGACCATGTCCTTTGTGCTTAGAAATACCGCTCTCCTCAGTTACATCCGCAAAAGTGCCATCGCCATTATTTCGAAATAACCGGTGCGTAGAAGGAGGCATCACATCTGGAGTGCAGTAATCAGGCTTCTCATCTGGGGTAGCACAAGTCTTGTTAGTCTCAATGGACCAATGGCAGTAGCAGCATACATACAGATCCAGAAAACCATCGTTATTATAATCCCCAAAGGCTGCACTGGTACCGTAACGTGCTCCGTGGGCGTTATCAGCGAGGCCAGCCTTTTCCGTAACATCTGTGAACTTGCCGGTGCCTCCTTCATTATGCATCAGATGATTTCCCCCATATCCCGTAATATACAGGTCATCAAAGCCATCATTGTCATAATCACCCACTGCAACACCCTGACAATATCCTAGATATTTGTCTAGCCCGCTTCCGGCTGTCACATCCGTAAACGTACCGTTCCTGTTGTTATGATACAGAGCACAATGAGGTTCCGGCATAGTTCCGGGTTTGTACGGAAATGCACCTGATTGGATTAGTAGGATGTCGAGGTAACCATCATTATCATAGTCGAAGAATGCACACCCACTGCCTGTCTCTTCTACAAAATAAAACTTACCTTCCGCCCCATTCGTTTGTTGAAAGTTAATCCCAGCCTTTTGAGCAACTTCCGAAAAAAGCGGAGCAACATCCTGAGGAGTGTTTTTACTCTCACCACAGGACACATTCGCTGCACTCACGCTTCCAAGTATTAATGCCATAAGTTCTCTGCGTGTGAGGTTCAGTTTCAATTTTTTCTTTACTGGAGATAGTTATTACCGGCTACGGGACTAAGGCCTGCTTTGAGGTGAACTACAACTTCATGTAGCGTTCTGTCTCCTGGATGCAGTCTATCTGCAATTGCCAGATAGTACTCCGCTCTATGGTAACGACCCATGTGAATATACAGCTTACCCAACTCCAGAGGATACTGCGAATTGTTTGGATATTCAGCACATTCCACTTCCAGAGTTCTCTCATGAGCTGCAGTGCGCTCGAGAATTACACAAATTTTCTGTGTCTTGTCTGCTAGTTCATTTTCCCCAGCCAGCCTATATGCTCTTGCCAGAGTATTCATAATTCTAATTTGATGGGGATCAATCGTGTCTGCTTTCTCCAGCATTAAAACAGCTTGTTTTGGTCTGTTTAAATGCAGATATGCTCGCCCCATTCCAAAATATGCCCCGCCATTATCAGGAGCTATGGATTCCGAAATCTGAAAATCTGAAAGAGCCTCCCTGGCACCTGCAGGCTGGTCTGTTCGGGCGAGATCTGTATACCCTTTCAGGTTATAAGCTTCCGCATCATTGGGATCAATTTGCAGTAGATGACCTAGCTCTACCCTTAGTTCAGGATATAGATATCGGTTCGCCAGTGCTTCCGCATACATATGCTGAACAAGCAGATCTCGAGGCTGTAGCTGTGCAAAATGCCTGAGATATACCAGAAGTTTATCCTGGTTAACTCCGGTCTGTCTTGTCATAACTGTAGTGACAATTCCCAAAGCGGCAACTGAATTTGGATCCTCTTTCAATTCCTCTTTAGCCATCTGGAATGCCATTTTCTGGTCACCCAGTCTCAAATAACACGCTGCAAGCTGAGCATCGGTTTCTTTTCTCTGTGGATCCAGTTTCTTTAATACAAGAAACCTTTCTATGCCTTTTGACCATTGATGAGTATCCATGTAGTATTGAGCCAGAAGTGATAGTACCTGTCTATTTCCAGGATCAAGCTTTAATGCTTCAATCCACTGTTGTTCTGCAGCCGGTCCATTCTGTCTTTCAATATCTGTATATGCATTATCTATGTAACACTGAACAGCGTTCATACGACGCATCTGAATATATGAGAAGCTAGAAACGACTATAGCTGCCATAAAGAAGAAGATAGCAGCTGCCCTCTTCACTCGGGTTCTGTAGGAATGTTGGATTACTTGGTTCTGGCTCATTGGTGATATTCACTCAGCAGGTCAAATACAATCAGGATGCTAATGCTTTGCCGTCTCACTCATCTGCTGCATTTGTGCAGGTGTAAACGGTGCTTGTCCAGGTTTTTGTGCCCGCATATATGCATGCATCTGATCTGCAAGATCGTTTCCTGTCGAATGCCTTGCGTACATCACTCCACCTACAATTATTACCAGGATTAATGCTACCAGCAATCCAACTGCAACGGGTGCGGGTATTTTAGACATTTTATATTGTTTCCTCCGTTGATTCTGGGCTTCTGATGAATTCAGAAGCCCGATTATTGAAGAATGGTTTAATTCGCTTCAGGAGAGAAGTTTTGTGGATATCCGTTCCAGAAGCCGGTACTGTCCTGGCACTCACCAGAAGGATCACTGAATGTAGTTTCGCCCGGAGTAGGCATAGATGTCTGCCATTCATTCTGATCTATAGGCAGGATTGTCTGCGCCCATGTTTGTGCCTTCACATGACCATCAAAGAATAAAAAGTTTCCTTTGCCACCAGGTCCCGGCCATTTCACATGGGTCATCATCCCATCTCTGTCATAGGGGTTAGAAGAGTTTGGATTTGAGTCGCCATTCCATATCCACTGAGCATTAATGTCTGAATCACCTCTTGTACCTTCAGCTACCATGATGGTTCCGGATGGACGGGCGAGCTGTGCATCGCTCTCACTTAGTTGTCCATCGGATGTCGCCCAGGAAAGATTCACAGGTACCCACGTGGATGCACAGCTTGAAAGACCGTAGCTCATTGGCATCTCACGATTTGGAGTAAACTGCCATCCTTCCGCATTCAGAGTTGTGAGATCATTCCAGCCAGTGCCAGCCGTTCCCGGTCCAATAGGCTTACCGTTCGGATTAGAAGGGCAAGAGAACACATCGAAACTTTTAATATATGGCTGAATAACATTGCGCCAGGTGAGAACCGAGTTGGCTTCACCATGGGGTCCTGTCTCCAGAGCAACCCTAATTGGTACATATTGCTGGTCATAATCCTGGTTATACATAAGAAGTGCAGTACCAATTTGCATCATGTTGGATACACAAACTGTCTGACGTGCCTTTTCTCTAGCTTGTGCGAACACAGGAAAGAGAATAGAAGCTAGAATCGCAATAATTGCAATTACAACTAATAGCTCAATTAGCGTGAACGCTCTAGCAGCTGATCTGTTTTTCATGTTAACTCCTGAATGATTTAGAAGATTTCAATCTTCTTCCTTACTGGTTATCTTCACTGGGTACAGATGTGGACTTTCTTACTACTATTTTGGGATCCAGAAGCACTGTGAGTGGCTCAATTGGAACTCCTTGCAGCCGTTTTAATAATAGATGTGTTGTGAGTTCTCCTATCTGCTGAAGAGGTTGACTGATAGTGGTGAGGGGTGGAGTCTGCAACGAGGCTATCTCAGCATCATCGTATCCCATTACGGATAGTTCTTCAGGCACTTTGATCGAAAGTGATCTGGCTTCAGCAAGTACTCCGGCTGCTATAGCATCATTACATGCCAGGATTGCGGTAGGACGCTCGGATGACTGCCATATTTTGCGCAGTGCAGCATCAGCTCCTGCCCCTGAGTATGCACAGGTATGAATCCACTGTGCTGGAAGGTTACAGTCCCAATCCTTCAGCCTGTTACGATATGATGATATGCGCTGCGGTGTACTATGCATGTTCTCTTCCCCTGTGAAGAGCGCTATTTTATAGTGTCCCAGTTCTCTCAAATGATCCATTGCCATCTCAATGCCTGTACGGTTATCAACATCCACCGTTGGCACCGAATACCGCTCACCTGGACATGCGACTGCTGCTAACGGTATGCCAAGGGATGAAAGACCTTCGAGGATATCAGAGTTTTCTGGTGATGCTATCACTATGATGCCGTCTGTCCTGCCATCTCTGAATCGATGCGCACTGGCATTTGCATTCACCCAGGGCTGAGTAAAAATGGTTACGCAGTACCCCACCTCGCCAGCGACTTTTAGTACACCCTGCAAAATTCCAGCCATATACGGGTTGGTTACATAATCTGTAGAAGAGCCTGCCACTCCAAAAATCACACCGATCGAGTCTGTTTTTCTGTGCACCAGACTCCTGGCAGCTGCGTTTGGATGATAGCGAAGCTGCTGTGCGGCATCTAAAACTCTCTGTCTTGTAGCTTCAGATACGCGTGTGTTGGATTTTGCACCATTCAGCACAACAGATGCAGTGTTAGAACTAACACCTGCAGTTGTAGCAACATCCTGTAATGTTGGCGCCTTCTGGTTCAAGTAAAACAATCTCGATTCGATGAATTATACTATGACTAATCGCTTAGTCAGTGGATATATTGCAATTATAACCCGCTTTTGTTCAGATGTCAAGCAATTTATGGCTATTCAAATACATTTTTATATCAAATAAAGAGTTAGAAAGTATCTTATGCGAAACTGAAGTTAATTATCCACTCCAACGATATCAGAAATCTTTTTAACGCCGTCTCTTTCCATTAACTTGATTAAGCCCTTATTTATCGCTAAAGGCAGATATGGTCCTTTAAAAACGAGACCTGTATAAATCTGTATCAAAGATGCTCCTGCTTTAATGCGGTTGTAGGCATCTTCGGCAGTTGATATTCCACCAACCCCTATAATTGGCAGCTTGCCATTCGTATATTTGTAGATCTGCCTGAGAGTTTGCAGGGCTAGAGCACGAATAGGAGTGCCACTTAGACCTCCAGCCTCATTAGCGTATTTGGGTACCATGTCCCGTGAGATAGTAGTATTTGAGGCAATAATGCCAGCTAACTTAAGGGAGAGAGCCACATGCGACGCTGTCTCCAAATCATCCGGAGCCATATCAGGTGAGACTTTTACAAAGAGGGGAACAGGTTTAATTCTGCGTAAATTTGCAACAGCTTGTGCCTCTTCCTGTAACATCGAAAGTAAAGCCATCAGCTTGGCCGAGTCCTGCCATTGGCGAAGACCAGGCGTATTTGGAGAGGAGACATTCACAACCATGAAGTCGGCATATCGAACTAACCGTCGGAAAGAACTTCGATAATCGTTAAGGACTGCTTCGTCGCCAACGGCTCGCTTGGTTTTCCCGATATTCACCCCTAATGGCATGGATAATGGCCGTCCACGTCTAATGGACGAGAGCCTTCGTGCAACCTTTTCTGCCCCTTCGCTATTGAATCCCAGCCGGTTAATGATCGCCTCTTCCTCTAGCAAACGGAACACCCGTGGCCGGGGGTTTCCTGGTTGAGGCTCAGCTGTAACAGTTCCTATCTCCACAAACCCAAATCCTAATCTGGGCCAAATATTTATAGCAACTCCATTTTTGTCACATCCTGCTGCCAATCCCACAGGGTTTGGGAAGCAGATTCCTGCAACCTCGGTTCTCAAACTGGGATATGTAAAAGGAGTAACCGGAATTCTGCCAGTTATCTGACATGCAGACTGCAGCAGTTCCATTGTCTGTTCATGAGCAGTTTCCGCATCTTTCATGAAAAGCAGAGGCCGCAACACAGAGCGGTATAACGACATCTATACTCCCTATTTCGACCAGATTAACGGATTTATTGTATTGTCATTTAACAGATCACCTATCTTGAGACTATTGAAATAGTCTTCAGGAAGAATGTTTCTCGTACCATTGAAAACGGAACCATCTGGCATGTAGGCACAGGTCATCGCTCTGCGTGGTCTGGCGGTCATATTTGCTCCGGCACCATGAGCAGTTAAACCGTTATGGAATACTGCCGATCCTGCAGGACAAGGACATGCAATTGAGTCAATAGTTCTCCATTCCGGATATGCCTTGAATAAGTCACCGATGTTGCCGCTTATCGACACATTCTTCCACGATGGATTTTTGTGTGTACCCGGCAGGTAATACAGGCATCCATTCGACATGGTTGCGTCATCCAGAGCAACCCAAATCGAGAGGGAATCTTTGGATGTGAAGGACCAGTAGGGATTATCAAGATGCCATGCTGTAGGGTTTCCGAAGGGTTGTTTATACAGCGCCTGATCATGCCATATTCTTATTCCATTCACTCCAGCTAGTTGTGCTGCCATCCTTCCCAATCGTGGATCATGCATCAATTCATGCATCCCTTTATGGGTATCTGCAAGTTTAAGGCATTGTATAAACACCTGGGCATAGAAGTTATCAGGATCATTCTGGTTATTCAGTTCAGACCCGGCTTTCTCCAACCTCTCTGTCACTGCTTCATCGGTATACCGCTGCCACATTTCAAGCTCACTTGATGTTAGAAAGTTTTCAATTACAAGAAAGCCGTTCAAATTATATGCTGCCACCTGCTCTTCATTGAGGTTATCTATCATTGTGTTGTGATCCCTTCATTGCAACCCTTCAGATGCTGTAAGGCACTATATGCTCTATCTGCCAGAGCATCTTCCCAGTTACACTCAATTGAAATGCGATTATTATATTTCGCTCTTGCCAACGAACGGAACATTGCCGAGTGATCATATGTACCTGTTCCAGGTGCAAGCCTTTTGGAATCTGCTGTATGAACATGAGCCAGAACATCCGCACTCTCCTCGATAGCGTTATTCGACTCTCCCTCCATCTCCATATGATACGTATCCGCCAGATTTCGAACACCCGGCCTATTGATCTCACGTGCCAGCGTTGCTCCCTCGCTCACAAGGTTGATATTATTACATTCTTTGCTGCAAAGTGGTTCAATAACAACTGTTACACCAGTTTCTTCGCTTGCATCGGCGCATATCTGTAAAAAACGAACCAACTGCTGATTTGCCACTTCGAGTGAAAATCCTTCGGGAATTTGACGGGCACCTCCGCTGCCAAACACTATGATTGATCCACCAACGAATGATGCTCTCTTCAATGCTGTGGAGACATAACGTTTTAATCTCTGCTCATCCACATGCTCTCCAACAATATGGCCAGACCGCACGAAGCTGTTGAATGCCTCGGGAACCAGGGGCATTTGTTCAATTTTCCTCTGAATAGGTAACCACTCAGCATCGCTCAGATCAGGGTTGAGATCTCCTGCCACACTTAATTCAATGTAATCGTAACCAGCATCACTGATGATTTTACAGGATTCAACCGTTGCACAGACACCATATCGCATTCTCTCACCTCTAATAACTATTCATTCTATTCTACCAGTATCAACAGGCAAGTGCTTAATAATAGAATATAAAACATTAGGATAATAAAGATCTCTAGAAATTATGCACATTAGTATACATATCCAGATGGTGTATAAAGTACTCTCAGACACATTCACACACTTGGATAATAATCCTATCAAATTAGGAATATACATGTAAATACTATGTAAAATTCATTATATGTAGAAATCCATCTACAATAAATCACGATTAGGGTAGTTTTAGATAAATAGTAAAAATAATGCTTGACACAATATTAAGATTGTGTTAAGATTACGTCGTAATTGTTATCTGTTTTTCCGCACCAGAGAAACGCTCACTATGGAGACGATCCCCCGTCCTCCCAAATTAAGGCGTTCAAAGCGAGGAAGAACCCCATTGCCCTCTAATTTGTGGTGACTGGAGTTATCCAGCCACCACTTTTTCCTGATATACCAGTTCACTATTCTTTGAACAATGGGTACTATGTGTCCATGAAATCATCATTTAATGTATGTTTCGATGCAGTGCTTCCTGCAAATGGACAAATAGTCGGCAACATTGCTCAGGCATCAAGTCAAATTAAAGCTCTTATTCAGAAAGATGGCCACTCTCTACTTGCCCGAACTATTCAGGCAGTACACATCTGCGGTGCTTCCAGGATTGTAGTGGTTGGGAACGATGATGTTTGTTCAGAAGCAATTCAGAACGGAGCCACACGCTGCCTGGCGCCAGGTAAAGATGGTGCTGCAAATATTCTGATTGGACTGGACTGGCTGACAGACTCACCCCATGAAAAACATGAATGGGTAATGATATGTCCCACCGACATGCCGTATCTATGTGCTGAAAAATTAAACGATTTCATCAGCCAAATTCCTGAAGAGACAGATTTGCTTATGCCGCTCATTGCAAAACAGGACTTCGAGAGCAGATTTCCCCATACCAACAGCACATACCTCAATTTGAAAGAGGGAGTATTTGCCTCAGGCGGTGTCTTTATGGTAAGAACTGCGGCAATAAATGTAATAAAACACAATTTGTCCAGAGCTTTCTCAGCACGCAAAAGTCAATTTAAGCTAGCCTTACTGGTTGGCCTTCCAGTTATTTTTAAACTTGTTATGGGCAGGCTGTCGATTACAGATATCGAAAAACGAATTCACCAAATGACTGGCCTCAGAGGAAAAGCAATCTTGAATGTTCCTCCTGAATTAGCTTTTGATGTAGACACCTCAGATGATTTAGCATGGCTTGACGCACACGAGCATATGCAAGCGGAGTTCGAAAGTCAATGCTAGTCGAAAATGAGGAACCATCAGAGATCTCACTCCCCACTACGCTGTGGTACAGTCTGGCAAACCTGGGGTGTGGCACATTTTTTGCAATCAACAACGCACTCATTGGACCCTATTTAAGTAAATTCACCTCTAATGCAATAATTCTTGGTCTCATGAGTAATTCGCACTCTGCGGAAGGTGCAATCATTCAGCCGCTTATTGGCGGTGCCAGTGACAGGTGTCAATCTCGCCTGGGGAAACGCCGTCCATTCATGCTGGTATTCTTTCCGTTATGCGCCCTCTTTATGATTGTCACACCCGCCGCAGCAACAATATCGGCACGTTTTCGATTACCACTGGTGATTAGTTGTATCTTTCTCTTCACGTTGCTCTTCAACATGGGGTTTGATCCTTATCAGGCACTTATGCCTGATATTACACCTCCAAAACAGAGAGAGAAAGTGACAGCAGTATGGACACTCTTTGGTTTAGCCGGGCAGATATTAATCCTGTTTCTGCCTGTTTCCATTAACATAGCC
Organism: bacterium; assembly: GCA_021805395.1. GTDB lineage: Bacteria > Armatimonadota > Chthonomonadetes > Chthonomonadales > Chthonomonadaceae > JAJZFJ01. The sequence goes on along the minus strand of JAJZFJ010000089.1, from coordinate 1,863 downwards.
ATCGTTCTATCAGCAGTGTTGCTCATATTAACTGTCATTGCAACACTCTTCAAAGTCAATGAAAAACCCACTCAGTCATTGCCTCCCTCTACATCACTGGGAAAGACGCTTAGGATCTCCCTGCAGGGGCTAAAACTACTTAAACAGGCTCGTATGGCTCTTGGCATCTACTTTGCCGCTGGCCTCTCCATAGGAGCCGTTTTACCGTTCCTCACTGAATTCGTTATTCATATAACCCACTGCAGCACTTCCACTGCTGCCCAGATGTTCATTATGCTTATGGTTTTTACAGCTATTGGCGTACCGATTGCAGGGAAAATCTCCGTCAAAACCAGTTCCGTTACGCTGCTTATGTTAGGATTGGGACTTATACTTCTTGCTGCGCTGGCTGGATTGTTTGTTAAAACGATTCATGAGATTATCTTTGTGATGGTATTAGCCGGGTTGGGGAATGGAGCACAAAGCGTTGCCTCCTATCCCTTAATCACTAAACTGGTTCCAGAAGAAGAGGTAGGGTTCTATACTGGACTTCAATCCACCGCAGCCTCTATTGCGCAACCACTCATTGTTACTTTAACCGGCTATCTTATAAATATCGGTAGCTATAGAGTTATATTTGGAGTATGCAGTTTTGGACTGCTGATTGCACTACTCCTGCTAACAAGAATTCGAATGAGTTATGCCGCAGATGAGATTATGCTGAGGAGATTGGAGATTGAATCGGCATGAAAGAACGTGGCATTACCACATTGGCTGGAATAGTGATTACAATTCTGCTGTGCTTCCTACCTTCTATAATCTGGCAAATAGCTGTCACCTGGGTCGCACTACTTTGTGCCAGAGAGTGGAACAGCGCCTATCACAAAGCTCTAGGAGATTCTAACAGTTCACTCATTTTAAATGGAATTCTCTGCTATCTTGGAGCACTATATCCTTTGGGGATTGGCTTTGCCTCAAGAAGTGAATTACGCCCTGAGGTGATGGATGCATTAATTCCTTCTTTAGCGGTACTGGTATTCACTCTACTACTGTTCAGAGCATATAGAGGACAACCTGCACTTGGAGACATCAAACGATTTTACGGTCTGGTTGGTGCTATTTATATCGGCCTGCTTTCAAGTGGATTAATTCTACTACAGAAACAGGGTAATCCTGGACAAGGTGCATGGATCACCATCTTTGTGATCTCATGTGTATGGGCATCAGATATTTTTGCTTTTGTTGTGGGGAAACAATGGGGACGTACAAAACTGGCTTTTCACATTTCCCCAGGCAAAACTGTGGAAGGGGCAGTCGGCGGTCTGCTAGGAGCACTACTGATTGGTGCAATGATGGGAACTGCTATTCATTTATCAATACAGAATTCACTACTTGTGGCATGCATTGCAGGAGTAGCAGGACCGATTGGTGATCTTTGGGAATCTGCACTTAAGAGGGAGATCGGCATAAAGGATTTTGGATCTATGGTCCGAGGACATGGCGGTGTTCTGGACAGGTTAGATAGTCATCTGTTCGTTGCTCCACTGTGTGCATTCATACTCTGCTTACTTCTTAAATAACATATTGCTAAAGTACAGCCTCTTTCAGAAATCAAAGCTGGCAGTCTATCTATGCGTTGGAATTGCTGTGCTTGTAAAAACTGCAAAGGAATACGCCAGTTACTGATCTAACTTCCATATGTCTATAATCGTGCTATGAGTGTGACAATTCGTTTGATCTGGACTATACAGCTATACAAACCAGCTCTTATGTGCTGAGTGATTAGATCGCTGTAATGGTGATGTCTGAAACCGTCAATGCAGCATGCACGTCATTAAGCTATCATCGTAAAAAGTAATGATAACTACTTACGCCACCCATTTC
>JAJZFJ010000130.1 GCA_021805395.1 bacterium | reverse complement strand
GCCGACGCAATGCAGCGCTACTATCTGGGAAATGACACGATATGGCGTATCGCATACGTGCGTGCATGGCTTCCTGTTGTGCTTATATGGACAGCATTTCTGGGCACGCTTCTATTTGTGATGCTGAATACCAACGTGATCCTGCGTAAGCAGTGGACAGACAATGAACGCCTTACATATCCCATTGTTCAGGTGCCATTGCAGATCACGAGTGATACTGCTTTTCAGCACGACGGACTTTTTCGGAACAGGTTATTCTGGATAGGTTTCCTTTTGGCTACCACCATGGATATAGTGAACAGTCTCAACTACTACTATCCAAAAATTCCTACAATCCTTACTCCGGGGTTTGGTCAAAGCTATTCTGATATCTCAGTATATTTCACGCACAAACCGTGGGATGCACTTGGTTGGACCCCGATCTCCTTCTATCCTTTTGTCATAGGATTGGGGATGTTCATGCCACTGGATTTCCTGTTTTCTATCTGGTTTTTCTACTGGTTCTGGAAGATGCAGCATGTTATTTCTGCCGCAATGGCATGGGATACAACACCAGATTTCCCTTATGTGGAAAATCAGTCGTTTGGGGCGTACCTTTCCTTCTGTATCTATTCGATCTACCTCAGTAGAGGGTACATTTCTGAGGTGATAAAACGGGTATGCGGCAAGCCATCCATGGTAGATGATGCGAATGAACCAGTTCCATACAGGACAGCAGTAATCAGAATTTTTGCTGGTCTGTTAGCTCTCTTCTGTTTTACCCTCTACTTAGGAATGACCTGGTGGATCATAATTCTGTTCTTTCTGATGTATTTTGCGCTGTCGCTGGCGATCACCCGCATGCGGGCAGAGTTGGGAACTCCCATTCATGATTTGCACTTCGCAGGCCCTGGTGATGTTATGGTTCGGGTTGCTGGCAGTAAATCGTTCACTCCAGATACTCTCACTGCGTTTTCGCTCTATTTCTGGTTTACTCGAGCCTATCGAGGTCATCCCATGCCGATCCAGCTGGAGGCGTTCAAAGTTGCAGAGCAGACTAGAACACAGTACAGACAATGGTACAACGCAATGCTGGTAATGGGAACTGTGGCAGTGTTCATAGGTTTCTGGGCAATGCTCTATATCATGTATATTTATGGAGCTGAGGCGAAGAGTGCATTTACATTTGGTGCTGAACCTTATGACACACTTCAGGGATGGCTAAGTGACCCATCTCGCGGAAATTATGGGCAGTTTCTTGCCATTGTCATTGGTTTATCCTTTGCTGCTTTCCTTCAATTTATGAGAACCCGATTTCCATGGTGGCCATTTCATCCACTCGCCTATGCTGTCTCTTCTTCGTGGGAGATTAATCTGGTTTGGATGCCGCTTTTCATCGCCTGGATCCTTAAAAGTCTCATCCTGAGGTATGGCGGCAGAGGGGGCTTCCAGAAGGCTTTGCCGTTTTTCATTGGTCTGATGCTAGGGCAGTTTGTGATAGGCAGCATGCTGAATATATGGGGAATTTGTGCTGGAATTCCAACATACCAGTTTTGGGAATGATTTCTCGAAGACCATCTGTACGGCTATAGATCTGATAGATATAACATTTATTACAGCCTTTCGCACACTTTTCTCACACGTTAGAATGAAACATAGTAGGCAGCAATTTCGTTCTAATGTATAGATCAGATTACCTGCTGGTGACTGACATTTTTTATAACCAAACAAAGGAGTGAGGAATGAGAATGAAACCTTTTCAGAAAGCAAGTGTAATGGTTGGGCTAGTTTGCTTCACAGGCGGTGCTGTGAGTGCTAGTCTGCTGGGAGGACTGCTTAAAGGTGGTGGCATCGCATACCTGGTATCTCACTTTGGTGGAGATATAAACAAGGCTATTAACAAAGTGACACATACTCCTACAAATAATCCAATGTACAGCACAAAGGTCGTACCTGTTCTATCAGCGGGAGTTGGCACCTATGTTGGAGCCGTGCAGGTGATGGGACCAAGAGCTGCTATTAACAGAGTTCAGGCGGTGGCTCAGTTTGAAACAGGATACTCACCATTGGGTATAAGACTCAGAGGTCTGGTTCCAGTGAGTACAAAAGGAGTTACCAGTATTCATCGTGTTCCTGGAGTAGGAATTACCGGACTGCTGGATGTGAAACTTTAATTTACTAAAAAATACACAAGTAGTTAGTAAGGCACGCTTTAATGCGTGCCTTACCTGTCTCTAGGCAGCTGTTTTACTTTTTCTGCCGGGTGCTTTCACTATGGTTCCAGGGTTCGGAACTCCCGTAACCTTTTCAACCATCTCATCCATAACCCGGTGCTTTGTATGGAACCGGTCATCCTGTAGAATAACCTGCTTCCCTTTACGCGTAAGTGGGTTCACCACAAGCGGTGCTATCAGATTTGCAGTCATGTCCCGAGCTGATCCCATAGGAACTGTGACCACTGCAAACAGAATAGCAGGTACGTGTTGTTCCAGCTGAAGCACACGCACATCGGCATCTGAGATGCAGGGAGTGTAATCATCTCTAAATGCTGAAGGTTGTATAATTGGAAACGCAAGGGAAGGGTCGTCCATGCACTGCAGCCAGCGTAAAGGGCTCTGTTCATTGGGACAGAGCGTTACGAACCGGTGACACTTCTCGAAACCAATTAATCCTTCCTCAAATGTCATTATCAGATCATCAGCTACCTCCAGAGTGCCGAACCGCGTTGTATGTACCTTTTGTGCAGTGGGTCGGCTCTCAGACGTCTCGTTGCCTATATCGCTCAAGTCCACTGCAGGTGATGCAGAATAGTGATCCAGTATCATTGTATATGTTTCTCTCGGTGCTAAGATAATGTTGTTAAGGAAGGTAATTGAGCAGCGTATTCTGGAAAGATGAACTGGTTACCTTTAATGCAGCCTGGTAGGCTGTTTGTGCTGTTTGCAAAGCAATTGCTACCTGAGGCATGTTCGCGTCCTGTATTTGCGAAGACACCG
>JAJZFJ010000094.1 GCA_021805395.1 bacterium | reverse complement strand
CCGCCTGCAGTTCCTGAGGCAAGCAGCGTACTCGGGCTTCTATCCATGCTTGGAATGAGTGGGATAGGGATCGCACTTCGTAAACGTCGCAGCTAGTTTACTGATCCCGGATTTGTCATAAAAAGTACCCTGCTCCAGCGAAATGGGTACTTTTGAATTTGAGGTGATACTGCCCTACCGGGATTATGGTGTGCACCTATTTTCGATAGGAAGCCTCAAAAAATGACATTTTGATATCCTCATTCTTCTTCATTGAGCATGAGAGCGTTTCACTCGCAACCCTAATACAGAAGCACTGAGATATCGCCCTGTCTATATATTAAACTTTCCTTTAGAAGCAGGTATGCTAATAAAGGAAGAGGAGGTTACTCAGTCAACAAATGAATAATAATTTCTTGTCAGGTCTTGGAATAGTTCTTTTATGTGAAAGTGCGGTTGCTGTACCCGCAGGCACAACTATCGATGGGGGAAATACTATTCACAAAACGGATGTAATTACTCCTGGTGCCAAATGGAAGGATTTGGAAGGCAAAGAGATTCAGGCACATGGAGGTGGCATACTTCATTACAAAGGGGTCTACTACTGGTATGGAGAAGACAAAGCAGATGGCTATCTGAACTATATCGGGGTATCCTGCTATTCCTCAAAAGATCTCGTTCATTGGGATCACGTTAGCACTGCCCTGCCCTCTCAGTCTATGCCTGCAGAATACGGTGCGAAGGGTATTTTGGAACGCCCAAAAGTAATTTTTAACTCCAAAACAGATAAGTTCGTCATGTGGATGCATCTGGATCACCCGGGTTACTCACATTCAGTTGCAGGCGTTGCCATATCTGATTCACCTCAGGGTCCATTCAAATATCTTGGTGAACTGTCTCCCATTCAGGGCAGCACCTACCGGGATATGAACCTGTACAAGGACAGGAATGGTGCTGCCTATGCTATCTTCAGCGGAGACAACAATGCCTCGCTATATGCAGTTGAGCTAAATGCAGACTATACTAACGTCAAGACGCCAATGATAGAAGGCACGACCTGGGCACAGATTGTTCCTAACGAGTCACGTGAAGCTCCAGCCCCATTCTACTATAATGGCCACTACTATCTCCTGAGCTCTGGCACCTCAGGATGGGCACCAAATGCAGCAGAATGTTATGAAGCTCCGCATATTCTTGGTCCGTGGCACTCTATCGGAAATCCGTTTGTTGGTAAGGAAAGCAATACAACGTTTAATTCACAGAGTACATTTGTATTGCCAGTCGCAAAACATCCAGGCTGCTTCATATATATGGGAGATCGATGGAACCCTGGCAACCTGGCAGATTCTCGCTATATCTGGCTTCCCTTCAAAGTGCATAAGGATGGTACTTTCCATATCCACTGGCGTGATTCATGGAGCTTATCACTTTTTAACCATTGGACCTCACCAGTAAAGGAATAAATAACAGTGATACATAGCTATTCTATTGTTCCCATGCTCTCCGTAAGGAATGGAGCTAAGGCAGTGGAGTTCTACAAAACTGCATTTCAGGCTACAGAGGTCTACCGTGTTGAAGCAGAGGATGGAGCAGTGGTCTCGAGACTATCGGTGAATGGAGCCGAATTCTGGGTAGCAGATGAGTCGCCTGAAAATGCCAGCTTTAGTCCTGAAACAGTAGGCGGGGGCACCGTGCGTATGATACTCACCGTACCCCAACCGGATCCATTCTTTGCCGCAGCCTTACAGGCAGGAGCACAAGAGATTGAGCCTTTAGCAGAACAGTATGGCTGGTATGTAGGACGTGTGGTAGACCCTTTTGGACACCATTGGGAAATCGGTCACCCTATATAATTATGACTACCAGAGACAGAGTATAGTAGCCAGTCTATAATCATTAATATAATGCTGATTTATATTGATTTTAGGTATTATATTAACTATTATGGCTAAAACATCTTACAAACCTCTACCATCGCTTCAGAAAAGAATGCTGACAGTGGGAGAGAATATACACCTTGCCAGGCTTCGTCGAAGGTTTTCTGCCGCACTGCTTGCAGAGCGGGCTGGCATTACGCCCACCACACTTCGAGCAATTGAGAGAGGTGAGGGAACTGTCTCATTTGGTGCGTATGCCAGTGTGCTGTTCTGTTTGGGACTTGAGAATGACCTGGAGCTTCTTGCGCGTGATGACGTTTTCGGCAAAAAGCTGCAGGATATTGGGTTAACAGTTAAAAAACGCGCTCCTAAACGACAAGCAAATCCCAAATCGTCTCCTGGCAAGTCAGATACTCAGGAGAGTTCATCTTGAGAAATGCGAACCCCAAAGTGATACAGGTATTTGCAGATTGGGAGACTTTGGAGAATGCGCCACAACTAGTTGGCACTCTTACAGCTGCACCAAGTCGAGGCAGGGAGATCTTTTCATTTGAATACAATCCCTTTTGGTTGGAGGGTGCGGGTCAATTGTTGCTGGATCCAGCGCTTCAGATGTACGAAGGTCAGCAATATCCTAAAGACGAACAGTTGAATTTTGGAATGTTCACGGACTCTTGTCCTGATAAATGGGGCCGGTTTCTGATGAAGCGACGAGAAGCACTGCGTGCTCGTGAGGAAGGCAGGGATATACAACCCCTAAGAGAATCGGACTATCTGCTGGGCGTTTATGACCAGAACAGATCAGGTGCACTTCGATTTTGTCTTGATCCTGATGGGCCGTTTCTGGATAATAACCGAGAGTATGCTACACCTCCCTGGACTGCTCTAAGAGAGCTAGAGAGTGCGAGTAATGGAATGGAAAAAGCAGGAGCGGAGAAGAACATTAACTACTCTCGCTGGCTTCAAATGCTCATTGCCCCAGGTGGATCATTAGGAGGTGCGCGCCCTAAAGCTGGTGTCGTAGATATAGATGGGCATCTCTGGATCGCCAAATTCCCCAGCCAAGGGGATGGCAGGGATTGGGGAATTTGGGAACTGCTAGTTCTACGAATGGCTCAGATTGCAGGGATTGATGTTTCACCGTCTGAGGCGCGTCTATTTCGACCCAATCGCCATACATTTCTCACCAAACGCTTTGATAGAACGGAGAGAGGCGGCAGAATACACTACGCCTCTGCAATGACGATGCTGGGAAGAAATGATGGTGAGGATGCTTTTTCGGGGGCAAGTTACCTCGAAATTGCAGAATTCTTGATGAAATACGGGGCATCTCCCGACAGAGACTTAGAACAGTTGTGGCGTAGGATTGTGTTTAATATCTGTGTTTCGAACACAGATGACCACCTGAGAAATCATGGTTTTCTTCTATCCCCACACGGTTGGAGGCTTTCTCCCGCATTCGACATGAATCCCGATCCTGATGGCGATGGATTGAAGTTGAACATCTCTGAGAGTGAGAACGCACAGGATTTTGATATCGTTATGGAAGTGATTAACTATTTTCGATTGTCATCAGACAAAGCTCACTCTGTACTGAATGAGGTCGTGAATGCCGTTCGAGGCTGGAGGAATGCGGCACGTTCTTACAAGATAAGATCAGCAGAAATTGAGGAGATGGCACCTGCTTTTCGTCTGGTGGCACCGCAGTAATTATATGCGGATTGGCATTGAAAAAACAGTTATGAACAAACACATGTGTGTTAACCTGTGGTACGATGCAGTGAGTATGCCATAATTATTTAATACTGTTTATCCCGTGGAGAAATCATGAGTAAGTTCGATAGCACAAGACTCTCGCTTCGTACTTTCAAATTAGATATAGATCGAATGCGAAGAGGGTGGTATTCTGATAAGTATTTCACAAATACAGTTGAAGTTTTAACTGAACTTGCCTCCCAGGGATATACACTAACTGGTACCGCAACTGCAAACCCGGCTGTGAATGCTGCTCAACTTGCAGTGGGAGATATTGAAGTTGAGATGCAGTGGTTTACTCGTAGAAAGCCGCTCTCAGTGGTCGCAGGGGTGGATAAAGCACTTGCGATGCTTCAGACATGTACCGGATATTTTGATGACAGCGGTGAATGGGTCTCAACGTTCCACAATCTCCAGGTTGAAGCTGTTGAGGATGGCGAGATTGTGATGTATGACGGTGATGTCTCCAAAGTGAAACCAGTTTTGAGGGTTCGAGGAAGGTACAGGGATTTTGCAATGCTGGAGACACCCACACTTGGTGCCTTGACAAGAGGAACGCGCATTGCAACCAATGTATATAATGTGCTCTCTGCAGCAAAAGGAAAGAGCGTTCTCTTTTTCCCTGCCAGATTTGATGCACACGAACTGCAGGCAGCCGATGGATATGCATATCATATTGCGGTGCAGGCATACAATCAGCATAAGGGATTGCAGAATGCATCCCATGTCTCCACTAATGAACAGGGCGACTGGTGGGGCGGTGCCGGGGGCGGCACTGTAGCACATGCTGCAATCGCCTGTTTCCTGGGTGATACCACGGCCACCATGATGGCTTTTGCAGAGCATCTCCCGGTTGATACTCCCCGTATTGCGCTGGTAGATTTTGAGAACGACTGTTGTGGTACCACGCGTAAAGTGATGAAGAGTATGTTTCTCAAATCCGCTGACCTTATTAGGAATGGCAAACTCGAGGAGGCTAAAAAGTACACTCTTTTTGGTGTACGGCCAGATACTGGTGGCAACATGCGCGATGTGAGCGTTGAGATGTTAGGTGACCAGCGACTGGACAACGGTGTGAACCCGAGGCTGGTTCTAAATTTGCGAGAGGCTATAGACACTGCCTGGCTTGAGTGGGATATTCCTGAGGAAGATAAACCGCTCGCCAGAGAGTGGTGTAACCAGGTGAAGATCATTGTTACGGGTGGATTCACCCCTGAAAAAATACAGAGTTTTGAAGCCATGCATGTTCCAGTGGATATATATGGGGTAGGAAGTGCTTTACTTTCTAACTGCTCTGACCATGGAACAGGTAACGATTTCACTTCAGATATTGTGAAGGTTAAAATAGGAGGCGAATGGATTCCACTTGCCAAAATCGGACGTTCTGCGAGTGATAATCCAAATCTGCTTCCTTTCGAACGACTATCAGACTAGGAGAAGATGTTGACTAATTTTGTGACGCCAGAAATGATTGCAAACATGAAGAGCAGCATGCACCTTGCCAAGCCCTTCTATCGCCCAAAAATGTCGGTGAGTTTGGGAAAATCGACGATACATCTCTGGGTTGCAGAGAGGAAGCTGCCGGGTCTCATATTCACTCCTCTGTATAGTGGTGGCAAGCTTTGTATGGTGGCTCCGGTTGCTCCAGATCTGAAGATGGCTTTTAGTATTGCAAAGGTTATCCGGGATTATAGTGGAGATCTGGTGCAGTATGAAGCACTTTCTGCAGCTCCACTTGCCCAAGGCCAGGCATTCCTGGGGCTGGGTGCAAAGTATAAATATGCATATACTGCTTTAGCTGTAATCTTCGATGAGTACAAGCGAACATCTACCTCTGCCATACAATCTGCCCTGAAACGCTCAGCAGAGTTAGCCTCTCAAAAGGGCTGTAAAGGTATGATCATCCCAGATTTCACATCAAACATTGTTCCTCAGCCAAACTGGCTTCAGAAAACTGCGGCTATGAAAGAGGCTGAGAGCACTGCAGCTTCCATGATGAGTGGAATTGCAGCTATCCGGGATACCATGCCTGTCATTCATATTTGGTGCTGGTGTGAAGACTATGCACCTTTTTATACTCGAGAACTAGAACGCCTGAAGAAGGCACGCTAAATGCGTATCTCAGTCTCCTTAATGCCTCAGCTTTCAGGTGACACCTCAAATTCTGTCTGTCTTGTGATAGATGTTTTGAGGGCCACTACCTGTATTGCAACACTGTTCTCACGAAAATGCCCCAGAGTGTATGTATCGCCAAGTTATGAAGGGGCACGTACATTTGCGAGACAGCGTGGGTATGCTTTGTGTGGAGAGGTGGGAGGCGTGAGGGTTGAGGGGTTTGATTTTGGAAACTCGCCTTCCGAATTTGAGAAACTAGATTTTTCCGGTCGTCCTGCAGTCATCTGCACCACAAATGGTACAAGAGCTATCACAACAGTTTCACAGGCGCCTTATGTTCTTCCAGCGGCCGCAGTAAATTGTGGTGCTGTAACAGAAGCAGCCGTTCGTATTGCAGCCGAAAGTGATAGAGAGATCAATATTGTTTGCAGTGGCACCGACCATGAGTTTACCCTAGAGGATGCGGTGGTTGCTGGCATGTATGTTGAACGCATTGCATCTATGACAGGCTCAAATCTGCCTCTTGAATTCGCAGATTCAGCAATTCTTGTGCGCCGCATCTTTCAGAAGGATCCCTCCCTGCTGAGAAACTGGATGGAGGGTTTCCATGCAAGACGACTTTGCGATCTGGGCTTTGGTGAGGATGTTGCATATAGCGCACAGATCGATTCGCTTCAATGTGTTCCTATACTTGTCACCGAACGAGATGCTGACAAGGTAGATTCTCCCGTGCTGATAGTCCCCTGATGTCTTGGTCATAAAAAACAGCATGGATACTCTTTGCTGCTCCAGAATGCTTAATCAGCTGCTCACCAGTCTTAACTTACCCGTTAGGATCCCCTGAGACAATTCACCTGTTATTCCGCTTGTCCTCAATTTCACTCTTTTTAATTCACGGTTATATGCTCTCTATTCATCTATTGTCTGGTCGTGCTAAAGTTCCACCTCTTTTCATCCGAGAATCCCACCGCAAGATTACTTGAATACACTCAAAAAATTAGGTTAAAGGTGGTTTTTTATGGCTGAAGCATGTTTAGATGTTATTGAGAGAGACGAGCAACTGGTGGCATTTCAATTGGGTGATGAGACCTACGGAATTGAGATTGCCTCCATTCAGGAGATCATCCGGTTACAGGAAGTAACTCAGGTTCCTGGCAAAGGCGATGAGATGGAGGGCATTATCAACCTTCGTGGAAAAATTGTTCCTATTATGAATTTGAGAAGACGACTGGGATTGCCACATGGAGAACGAACTTCCCAGAGCAGGGTTGTAGTAGTTTCTGACGGTGAATGCACTGTAGGCATGGAAGTGGACAGTGTGATAGGAGTTCTCAAACTGGTGGATAGTCAGATAGAGAAGCCCAGCCAGATTATGAGCAATAACGATATGAGTCATGTGCGCGGGGTTGGTAAGACAGATGATGCACTTGTAATTCTTCTGAATGTACCAGCAGTTATGCGTCGGGATCAGGAATAAAAATCCTTAACAGAGAGCGGAGAAGCAACAATTATGAACGAAGGAATGGAACAGTTCTTGGGGGTATTTTTGCAGGAGGCTGCAGAGCAGATGGAGCTGTTGGAACAGGATGTTCTTAAGCTGGAAACAGGGGCTTCAAAAGAGCTTCTACAAGAGATCTTTCGAGCTGCGCATACACTAAAAGGTTCATCCAGAGCAATGGGGCTGAACCCAATGGGCGAGCTAACTCATGCAGTGGAAGATCTGTTTGATGCCTTGCGAAACGATCAGCTCTCTGTTACTCCGTCTCTGGTAGATCTACTGTTTAATGCTCTGGATGCATTGAAAGCCATGCTTGAAGAGGTTGCTGAATCTGGGAAAACCTCACTGGATACAGTTGAGCTCACTTCCAGACTTAGAGCAGCACTTAGCAGCAAAGAGATTGTGGCAGCACCAGTCTCATCTGTCTCTACCACGAAAACAGAGAAGATTGAACTGCCTGCGTTTGATGTATCGCCCGTTCAGGAAAACGCGATAAAAGATGCTCTGAACGCTGGCAACAGTATATGGCTGCTCAAGCTTAGTGTCGCACCCGATTGTGTGATGAAATCGGTTAGAGCTCTCATGACGCTTCAGGCGATTGAACGGGCAGGGGCTATTCTGGCAGTCTCACCGGATGAAGACAAGCTTGAAAACGAAGAGTTTGATCTCACTTTCACGGTATTGGCAGCTACAGATCGCGATGCTGAAAGCTTAAAAAATGCTGTGGGCACTGTAAGTGAAATCAATCTGGAATCCATCCATGCCTGGCAAAACGAACCAGAAACACAAACGAATGAAAGCACTCCTGAACCTGCAGCTGCTGTAGTCACTAGTAGTGCTCCAGAGCTCGCAGTAGTTCATCAGGATGCTGCACCTGCAGCCGAGAAAAAAACTGTAGCTCAGCCACAGACCATTCGCGTGGATGTTTCCAGGCTGGACACACTTCTCAATCTGATAGGTGAACTTGTAATAGACAGAACCCGCATCGTGCAGCTTTGCAACCAGCTATCGGGTCAGTATGGATCAGATCCAACATTCGAGCAGTTAGGCGAAGAAGCATCTCACGTGGCACGCATTGCCGATCAGCTTCAGGATGAAGTTATGAAAGCAAGAATGCTTCCGATAGATAACGTATTCAGCCGCTTCCCAAGAATGATAAGGGATCTCGCTCAGAAGATGGGTAAAGAGATTAACTTTATTGTAGAAGGCAGAGAGACCGAGCTGGACCGGTCTGTGATTGAAGTGGTGGGAGACCCTCTGATACACATGCTTCGCAACAGTGTGGATCATGGTGTTGAAGGACCGGAAGAGAGAGAGAAGGCTGGTAAGTCAAAGATTGGAAATGTGTGGTTAAGGGCTAGACACCAGGAAAACCACATTGTGATAGAAGTTGAGGATGATGGAAAGGGACTGGACCCGGTGAAACTGCGTGAGAACGCTGTAAACAAAGGTGTACTCACACAGGAAGTTGCCTCGAGAATGAGTGACAGAGAGGCAATGAACCTTATTTTCGCTTCAGGTTTCTCTACAGCGAAAGAGGTTACGGATGTATCTGGCAGGGGTGTTGGTATGGACATTGTGCGAAGCAACCTGCAAAAACTGGGAGCCAGTATCGACATCGACAGCCAGGTGGGAAGAGGTTCGCTCTTTACGGTGAAGCTGCCACTTACTCTGGCAATTATACGTGGGCTGCTTGTGAGTGTGCAGAATGCTGTGTTCGCACTTCCACTTAGCAGCGTTGTGGAAACCTTGAGGGTACTTCCATCCGAAGTCCACAGCGTACGTCATCAGCCTACAATAGTGTTGAGAGGAAACTCGCTACCTCTTATTCGAATGCACGATCTGTTTCCTATGAATGAAGACAGAGCGGTGGTGGAAGCAGTTGTGCACTCCAGAAACAGTGAAGAACAACCTATCTATGTAGTAGTGGTTAGTTCAGGCGGCTATCAGATAGGTCTAATAGTCGACACTCTGGTTGGAGAACAAGAAGTGGTAATCAAAACACTGGGCAAGTTTGTTGGTGATGTGCATGGCCTGTCAGGAGCCACGATAATGGGCGACGGGAGAATGGCGCTGATAGCAGATATAGAGGGAATATTCAGAATGATCTCCAAGAAGAGAGGGGTTGCTCATGCCGCCTGATGTAAAGTCGATCCGAATTGATCGTGCAGTATTTCAACAGACCATTGAAAAAAAATTGGCAGATCTGCCTCCATTACCAGCAGTTGTAACTCAGGTAATTGAGACAATCAACAATCCGAATACTTCGGCAGAAGAACTTAACCGTCTCATCTCAACAGATCAGGGGTTATCTTCCAAGATGCTTCGTATTGTAAACTCGTCGTACTACGGGTTTCCAAAGAAGATAAGCACTCTTACACAGGCAGTTGTTATCTTGGGTTACAACACTGTAAGAAACTTGGTGCTGGGCGTATCGGCCTTCGGTATGTTGGGGCAAAAGGCAATGCCTTATGGCCTGAAACGGGAGGACTTCTGGGCGCACTCCGTTGCAACAGCTGCGGGGGCACAGCTTATTGCTGCAAAGAAAGCACCCCGAGCAAGGAATGTGGCTGAGGAGGCTTTCATAGGTGGCTTGTTACACGATCTGGGCGTTCTTTTTATGGATAGCTATTTTCCGGTGCAACATGCAGTTGCAATGGCATTTGCATCCCGCGAAAAGAAAACCTCCTGTGAAGCTGAGTTAATGGTACTGGGAATTGATCACGCACTGGTTGGAAGGCGCGTGGCCGAATTCTGGAACTTCCCACCGCATCTCATCGCCATGCTTTCCAGTCATCATGAGCCAGTGCGTTCACCAGATCACTTTGATATCTGTGCAATGGTACAGGCAGGAGACTGGCTCTCATGGCAGTGTGGATATGTATCTTCTGAACATTGTCAGCCACCGAATATGACGGAAGATGTGAAGAACTGGTTGAACTGGTCATCCAGTGAGATCGACCAGCTTAAGCTGGATTTGAGGGAGAAATTTGAGGCAAGCGCAGCACTTCTCAAAATCGCATCTGAATAGTTCCAACTACTTTTACACCATGTTTTATCGAAAGCGTAACAGCTTTTGATACTGAACATGGTGTAAGTATTTTATTCGTTAAATATATAACACTCAACGGCTACTATATCTTTTATGTTAAACCGGAGAGTTATGCAGAACAGTCAAATACAGATAAGTTGTTAAACTGCGTGAGCATTGCCATGCTGGAATTACCGTGAAGCCTACCAGTAGATATAAACGCTGTGTAAAATCAGCGTGGTAGCAAGTTATGCTGTAGTTACCATTACAGGTATAATTAATACTGCATGCATTCCTAACAAATGGTGTGAATGCCTCATATCCTCTCCTATTAAGAGTATCGAGCGGTATGTAACTTATTATAAGCCCTGTTTTAGGGTGGGCGATTGCTGATGTGCATTCGCGAGATTGGAGAACCTTCATGATTGTGCCTACACGCACTCTGTTTGAGCATGCGTATGGAAACTATGCCGTTGGTGCATATAACATCAACAACCTTGAGCAGACAATGGGACTGTTCAAAGGATGTATCGATTCACAAGCCCCATTCATTATCCAGATTAGCAAAGGTGCTCGAGCATACACCGACAAGAAGATGCTGGAAGCCATTATTCGCACAGCAGATGAGATCTTTCCGGACGCTCTATTTGCAGTCCACCTGGATCATGGTGACGAGCAGACATGTTATGACTGTATAGCAAGTGGTTTTTATAGCTCAGTAATGATTGATGCATCTCACGATCCTTTCGATGAAAACGCTGCCATCACGAAAAGAGTAGTCGATGCTGCGCACGCCAAAGGCCTGTCTGTGGAAGCCGAGCTTGGCATGCTTGGCGGCGTTGAAGAGGACATTCAGGTAGATGAGAAGAATGCAATGCTTACAGACCCTGATGAGGCTTATGAGTTTGTGAAGCTCTCCGGTTGTGATTCTCTCGCCTGTGCAATAGGAACCAGTCATGGTGCCTATAAGTTTGCAGGCTCACAGGGTATCCACATGGAACGCGTTGCAGAGATCCAGAAGCGGCTGCCAAAGTTCCCACTGGTAATGCATGGATCATCCTCGGTGCCTCAAGATGAGGTTGCGCGGATTAATGCTGCCGGTGGCGACCTGAAGGGTGCCAAGGGAGTGGATGTTGCACAGTATCTGCCAGCAGCCAAGCTGGGAGTTTGCAAGGTTAATATCGACACCGATGGACGTCTTGTATGGACACGTGTGCATCGTGAGTTCTTCCGTGACAAACCTTCAGAGTTTGATCTCCGACCACCAGGGAAGATTTTCATTGCCGAATATGCCAAATTTATCGAGAGCAGAAACGGCTATCTTGGCTCAGCCGGGCAACTGGCTGGCGCACGAGAACATGCCCTCAAGAGCGGTTCACCCGTTCTCGCCTAAATAGCGACAATCCTTTCCTAGCATTCAAAATCCCGACATCTTATGGATGACGGGATTTTGTACTGTTGTTTCTGGGCTCTATCCTTTGGGGAAACGTTACCCCAAACTAATAGCCCTCGAGCTGTTCCAGCGTCCGGTATTAAGCAGACGTGGCATGTGCGAGTTGGTAGGTGGTACTGTTTCCATGGACCTCACCCTATCCAGCGGACTTCCCTCTCAAAGTGAGCAGTAGCGAATGTCCAAGTGAGGGGCAAGAGTGCGAGTTGGGCAGTGGTAACGTGTTTTGTTGGTTAGTTTACGGTGTTTCTAGCCGCATTTAACCTCTCCCCCACCCCTCCCCTTGCCAGTCGCTAGTGCTCATTAAGGGAGGGTGAGAGTGCGGGTTGACAGGTATTCGGCATTACATGTGCACGGCTTTGTCGGACGGGGTTAAAACCATGCCAGACAAACCTGATGTGAAAATCCACCTCTGCGAAAATGCACGAATGTGCATTTTCGCTCTGCGCATCATCGACCAATCTTAACGAGAAATCTAT
>JAJZFJ010000115.1 GCA_021805395.1 bacterium | reverse complement strand
CGTTTGATCTGGACTATACAGCTATACAAACCAGCTCTTATGTGCTGAGTGATTAGATCGCTGTAATGGTGATGTCTGAAACCGTCAATGCAGCATGCACGTCATTAAGCTATCATCGTAAAAAGTGATGATAACTACTGACGCTACCCATTTCCAAATTGACAAAGATCATCAGGGTATTGAGAAGATGAAAACGTTACTGAACCAGTCACAAGAAAATTTGCAAACACAATCTGAAACTGCTTCAGAGAGTGATAAGAACAATCTGGGCAAGGTTACTTTCGCATCCGAAAAGAGCAGCGAAAATGAGCTTAGCTTCGCACGATTAGCCCATATTATTGAAGGTGAAGCAACTATTTTAAGAAGTTTTGGAATTGGAATTTTTCTCGGTATTCTGGGGATATTTTGCATGACCCTAGCTCATTTGGGGCCGTTTGTTTCAATTCCCTCTTCTTTTATAGGGATGTCATCAGTGTTCATAATTTCAGCCAGAAAAGCATTGATGAATAGAGTGAATAGTAACAACCTCACCACATCTATGCCAAAGAATGTAGACACATTAAGGAAGAGCTTAAAACTGCTGAGATCACCAAAAACTTCTATTGATGGAGAGCGAGAAGCCATTTTAGATGGATTGATGATTCTGCTTTCTGCAATAAAGGAAGCAGATAATTTACATTTCGCGGCTAAAGACAATACCTTATTACTTAAACTGCTTAAAGAGAAGCAGGATAAATTACGGGTTCTCACTCTGGATGTGCTGTCTAAGTCGGGCAATCAGCTGGTTATTGATCAACTGAATACTCTGATATCCTCCAACATGCTTCCACCATCTGTTGCTGCCAAGGCTGTTAGTACCATTGAACAGATTAGGTACAGGCTGACTATTTCTTCTGACTCGGGTACTCTGTTACGTTCTGCTTCTGATAATCAAGAGAATGACCAATTATTAACCGCGGTGAGCTGTCATCAAGAATTTCCTAAAGAAGATCACTTGAGAGTTGTTCAGGAAACTAATATTGAAAACAATACTGTTTAACATTTCTTCTGGTCGCTACATAAACCCAGTATGGCATTGCAAACTCTAAGATTTTCGGTTTCATGTTATCATATCAGAAATTATTCCACTAGATCTCCTTATGCATTAGAGATATACCAAATCATTACTCTTTGAAGAATACTGAAATCACTTTACAATTCTATCGATATGCCACATCAAGAAAACACAAAATGTTTCATACAGAAGCTAATTTAGGAGTTCAATGGCATAATTTGATAAGCTCTACCTGCATCCAGCGTGAATGCAATTGTCTGGTCTGAGTTTACTGTATGCTGTTGCACAACACCAGTACATTGTATAGACACTTCCTGGGCTGTGCGCATTACATAGGTGCCAGTTTGTGATGACTTTAGAGTCGCTTGCAATAACTTACCATCTCTCCACTCGATATCAACTTCAACGCCACCTCTAGCACATAACCCTTTCACCTCTCCAGATTGCCATGCAGCTGGAAGTGCTGGTAACAGATGAATAACTCCAGCCTGACTTTGAAGCAGCATTTCAGCGACGCCTGCTGTATACCCGAAATTTCCATCTATCTGGAATGGAGGATGAGCATCGAAAAGATTTGGATAGAGGCCGCCACCATGATACACTTCAGATCGAGTATTCCCCACTAAAGTGAACAGTTTCTCAATCATTCTATATGCCCTATCACCCTCATGTAATCTGGCATGAAGATTTATTTTCCATGCTAATGACCAGCCAGTTCCATCTTCACCTCTAATCTCCATAAACTTGCGGCAAGCCTGTGCCCAGTTTGGCGTACCGTGCGGAGTAAACTCTTCCCCAGGATGTAATGGATAGAGAGGAGACATGTGTCGGTGATGAGGGTCCTCTGGCGGAAAATCGAGATACCACTCCTGAAGCTGCCCACCACTACCAAGTTTATAAGGAAGATGCAGCTTTGTTGCTTCCTTCAATTGAGCCGTAAACTCTTCATCTGTATTGAGGATACTCGAGACTTTCTCACAGATTGCAAAGAGATCCCGGCATATCGCCATGTCCATTGTGGAAGCCATGGAGGTAGCGGCTACCTTGCCATCTGAGGCAATAAATTCCAGCTCAGGAGATATAGAGGGAGCAATTACCAGATTACCATCACCATCCTTGAATAGCATACCCAGTACAAACCGAGCAGCTGCCCGGATCACCGGCCACACTTCTTGCAAGTACGCACTGTTTGGCTGGAACTCGTAATGCTCCCAGAGATGCCGGCACAACCACGCCCCTCCCATAAGCCAGTTAGCCCAAACAGGATTGCCGCTGCCATTGCCAACTGGTGCTGAATGTGCCCAAATGTCCGAATTATGATGTGTAACCCAGCCAGATTGACCATACACTATCCGGGCTGTCTCACTGCCAGTATCAGCCAGCTGTTTGATAAATTTGATGAGTGGCACATGACACTCGTGCAGATTGCATGTTTCCACAGGCCAGTAGTTCATTTGAGCATTGATGTTTGTTGTATAGTTGCTGCTCCATGGTGGCCGCTGAGAATCATTCCATATGCCCTGTAGATTTGCTGGCTGTGTTCCTGGTCGAGAACTTGCAATCATCAAATATCTGCCATATTGGAATACCAGAACTTCGAGTTCAGTATCGTGCCCTGCGGATTTCTGTTGCAGCCTGATATCTGTTGCCGTTTCACTCCGGATTTCGTTTCCAAGCTTCAATTCAACTCTCGAGAACAGAGCGAAGTAGTCAGTAATGTGGTTTTCCCGGAGTGCAGCAAATTCAGCTAGTGAGACATTCTGCAGCGGAATGACAGCTTTTTGGAAAGAGTCCACTCCCTCTCTGACAGGATGTTTATCATATCCGTCAAAAGAGGAGGAAGCAGAAAAGTAAAGCACTACTGAGTTGGCACGTTCAACCCTTAGCCGATTAGTCTCAAACGATACTTCACCTCCCTCATGTTCCAACTTCAAT
>JAJZFJ010000042.1 GCA_021805395.1 bacterium | reverse complement strand
TTATTCGATTCCTTAAGTATCTTTATCGGAAGCATCCGGGAGTACATCTCCACGTGGTATTGGACAATCATACGGTTCATAAGAGTAAAGAGGTGAAAGAATGGTTAAAAGGCAAGCGACGAATAACGTTTCATTTCACTCCAACATATTCGTCATGGCTAAACCAGGTAGAGCTATGGTTTAGTATTATGAGCAGGCAACTATTACAAGGAGCTGTTTGGGAATCAAAGGAACAATTAGTTCGTGAATTAATGAGGTATGTGAATGAATATAGCAAGGGAGATACTCAGCCATTCAGGTGGACGTTTGAAGGAAAACCATGTGTCGTATAACATACATACAATATAGAAATCATAACACTAGCATAAGTAGTTCCAGGGTGGGATCTGGTCTTACATAAACTATTTTGCTGGCGAAATGCAGGAGAATGATACAAATTTTCAGTTATTAGAACCCAACCGTACAAACTACCTCGTTGGAACTTTGACTAATGATTAGTAAGATTGAAGGTTGTATGTGCATACATGCCTACTCAATAAGGCAAAATTTTATATTGCAGTTATTAGGTAGATACATGGAGAAACAGCATTGCGCACGCTGTGAGCATGAGCAATGCTGTTAAGTTAATGTTGACGACAGGAAGTGATATATTAGAAGATACCGGGTGAAGCAGTTTGGTCAGCCGAGCTTCCTCTGAGGTGGAAATATATTCCTGTGTTCTATGGATTTGTTGTCTGGCTTCTCCTGCTACTGGCCAACAGGAGGCTGCCAAAGCTCAATCTTGTTTCCCTCAGGATCAATGACCCAGCCAAATTTACCAAAGTCTGATTCATCTGTTTTATCCAGAACGTTACAACCTTCTGCCCGTAATGCATCTAGTAGTGGCAATAGGTCAGCAACCCGGTAGTTCACCATGAACGGTGAGCTGCTTGGTGCGAAATAGTCATCATCCTTGGCAAAGGTGCACCAGTTGGTCGACCCAGTCGTAGGGTTTCCTTGATCGTCGACCCAGTCGAATGAAGCACCTCCCCAATCCTGCACATCTATTCCCAGATGTTCTTTATACCAGGCACACAGAGCTTGAGGATCTTTAGCCTGGAAAAAAATACCGCCAATTCCCGTAACTCTCTTCACTTAAAACTCCCTTTAACCTGTAATATCGCATACCTGGAACCATGCTTAAAACAGATGATAAATTGTTGTTATCTGCGTATCACACTACAATCCCAATATAATAGCATTTAAGTATCATTATTATCCTGAAGAACTTTCCCAGGTTTTATTAAGGATAAGTATCAATCCTTGAGATGGTACTTCGGTACTTGGCAAGTGGTATTGGATGCATCTACGTAACCTCTGAATACTTTTCAATATTTTGTTATTCAGAAGTGGCGTGAGACTATTTTTTCACGTATAAAGAGTAAAGATACAGAGAATTCACCAGGAAGGATGTTGAGGCAGCATAACGAACTATACTGTATCACCACACCCTAAGGATGTTATTTTGGTAGATGAAAATCGGGATGAGTGGATACCGTTTTTAAATGTCCAGCAAGTTGCTGAACTGGAGAAGAGGCTAGAGGACGATCCCGAGGATCTTGAAGCTCGTGAACTTCTAATGCGGTATTACATGGTGGAAGCACTACGCTCTGATGATTATGTTGCACCTCATCTAAAGCACCTCATCTGGTTGATTGAGAGCCATCCTGATAGTGCACTTCTAAGTACATCAGTCTGCAGACTGAATTTCGCCGAGTACAATTTAAACTATCGAATTGTGGTCGATTTATGGATCCAACAGGTGACAAAGTATCCTGAAAATCCTGCCGTTTTAGGCAATGCGGCATACAATTTATTGACCGGATTTCCTTCGAGATCCGATGCGGTAATTGCACGAAAATGGCTTCTTACTGCGGAAAAACTCGAGCCATACAACCCGGCATGGAAAAACCTTCTGGGAGACTATCATAGACATCTCTCCATGGGAAAGAAGGATCAAAAGGCAAAGGAATCTTCGCTTAAGCTAGCGATGCGTTATTACAGAGAAGAATATGATCTCACAACTGATGATACGGATAAAGCGTTTCTTCTTGAGAACATGGTTGAGTGTGCATTTGAGGCAGGGGATTTCATAGCAACAGATCAATACGCCCGGGCACTTCTGGAGGCAGCGTTCTTGTTTGAACAGGAGCGATGGAAATGGAACTATGGGAACGCCATTCATAACGGGCACATCTATCTTGGCAAAATTGCTCTAATACATGGTGACAAGGATGGTGCACTCCGCCATCTGCAGGATGCGGCGAAAACGCCTGGCTCACCTCAGCTAAACTCATATGGACCGGATAAAACACTGGCATCATCTCTTTTGGAAGTGGGTGAGAACGATGCCGTTTTAGAATACTTTAGGGCATGCGCAAATTTCTGGAAAATGGAGATGGGGCGACTAACCTACTGGATCGATGCTATCAAAAATGGACAGGTTATAGATTTCAAGTCCACTGATTGGTTTACCTCTAAGGAAGTTTAATGAGCTCTGTGAATCTTCAGCATCCGCGTAACTCCTCCCAATCATTCGCATCCGTGGCAGAGCCGTAGGGATCGTTATAACGGGGAACCGAGCCGCGTAATGGAGTAGCATTCTCCTGTATGGGTTCTGTGTGCGGCGAGATAGTGAGTAGAACTCTGGAACCCGGTTTCAAAGAAGGATCAGGGTAGCGTAGATGAAGTGCCCCATCCTCACCGATGGTAGCCTCCGCATAGACAGTTTTCGTGTGATCGGATGGTAAATGTTCCAAAGTTACAGCCTCATGCAGTTCAGGTGTATTTCTGACATTGTACAGCAAGTGGTAATATGCTTCTATCTAGCGATATTGCTTGAGATACCGTGCATAACGCTAATCAGGAAACAGCCTTCATTGCCGCCTGTGAGCATCCATGATGCATCCCCCTGCACCTCGCAGGCCTTGAATGCCTGCTCCAGGGCTGCGGC
>JAJZFJ010000252.1 GCA_021805395.1 bacterium | reverse complement strand
GCCCTGTCATATCGAAATACTTCTCAGTTAAATACTCATAGGAGATTCCATGAAAACCATATTTACGAACTGTCTGGTTTTTGGTGAGAGCAGCTGGAATTGCATATAGTTTGGCAATATCCGGCATACTGCAATGAAAAGATGTGTCGAACGAGGCGGTATTTCGTGCTGACGGAACTGCTTTATGAATCTCATTAATGCATGCTATTGCCGGAGGGTTATGCAGAGGTGCGTATTCCGAGAGCGTTTGTAGAGTGGCCAATACAGAAGGGGTAATCTCAACTGGAGCAGTGAATTCAGGTCCTCCATGCACCACTCTATGTGCCACCACATCGGGAGCCCTTCCCATTGCTTCAAGAACAACTGATAACGCTTTTTCGTGTGTAGCTCCAGCTAAACCTCTGGATGTTTCCAGAGAATCTTCACTGGTATAACGAATGGAGGCTTCTGGTGTGTTCAGTCTTTCCGTTGATCCACGGAAGAGAATCCTGGCATCATGTCTCAATGAGTTTAGCGCTGTCATCTCATAACAGCACACTTTGAGGCTGGAACTACCGGCATTGATTGATAGAATGATCATGGCATACATTCATCTCGAAACGTTATGTGTGTTAACACGAAAGATATACATTGAGTGTACACAAGCGAGTGATGGAACAGGCACAATAATGGTTTACTCATACTAACTGCATAATCTACGCCGTGTACTTTCAGTTCTTCTCCCCAAACTATACTATCTGTCTGATTACAACCGCAGCATGAAAACAAGAATTTGAATAATTTGGATGAATAAAAGAAGTATAGCGATACCCATACCAGCCCAGTTCCATATACGCTGAACATCTTTAAATTGGTCTAAACTATTAAATCTTCTATACTTCCAGGCAATACGGTATGCTCTTCTGGAAAGAATGATTTTGATTGTGTACTGAGCACATAATGGAAGAAAAATGGAAAGTAATGGAAATGACTGATACA
Source organism: bacterium (assembly GCA_021805395.1). GTDB lineage: Bacteria > Armatimonadota > Chthonomonadetes > Chthonomonadales > Chthonomonadaceae > JAJZFJ01. The sequence continues at coordinate 2,051 of JAJZFJ010000252.1, read as the reverse complement.
AAGAAAAGTGTAATGTTAAACCAATAGCCAACTCTAAACAGATCAGTGAGATACCTTTCCACAATGCATTCATTGAACAGAGCCATATCCCGGGAAGTGCGAACGCCCCCCAGCTCCATTTCATTGCCAAAACCTCTTCAGGGATTGGACCATCGGTACCAGAAGTATTATTTATTGACTGCTGGTACATCTCGTGATAGTGATGAGGAACAGGAATGCCGCCGGGATCTGGTGCCCCATATAACGGTGTAATGCTGCCAACCTGAATATTACCAAAAGGTGGAGCAACAGGCTGCATCTGCACAACTGGAGGGACTTCCTGCTTGACGACTTCTACCGATGCGGGAAAAATGAGTTCGGATATTTGTGAGGCAAGAACACTTGTGCCAGTATCCTCGGCAATAAGAGTAGTGAGAGGGAGAATACGGTTCTCTTCAACCCAATTCTGTAAAATCTCCAAACTTGCTGGGCCGTATTTAGCCCCATTTGCACCTAGGACAAAGTATTTCATTTTCACTCTCTGTGATTAGTGTTAAGCCATAGATAATTTACAACGAAAAACTCTCTATTTACAACACTGGACACAAGTATTTTATGTAAGCTTAGTACCTTGGTATTCTGCACCGAGAATTAAGACTGTAACTCCGTAAAGCTTCAACTAATTTCAGAGCACAGTCCGTTACAGTCATGTATAATTCTAATCTACTGAAATCTTTGGAACATATTTCTTGAAGTATACACGATGATGAAAAAACGATATTCTACTTTCGTTGGGTAAACGTGAGGGAGTGTTTGACTGGAGGAACAGTGGACTTTGAACCTTCTACCGAATGCCAGATGATTTCATTTAGAACTGTTGGATTGTTCTGATCGGCATGTTTGAAATCCATGGCTGCACTGATTGACGCACCATACGATCTGCTCGTGTTTAACTGATCGATAATGGATTTGGCTGGTAGCATTGCAGCATAGGGGGCATTATTAAATGGAAGCGATGTGAAATCCTGAATAATGGGAGCATCTGCATCATACCTGCACATTGGTTTCAGGTGCAGTAACGCTTCGATAGTATGAAGGATTGAATCTGTATTGTAGTAGTGATGGTCAATACTGCCTTCTACTATGCATGGGCTGATGACATATGCTGTCGATCTATGACAGTCCACATGATCGTAACCGTTTTGTGCATCATCCTCCACCACAAAGATCGCTGTGGATTTCCAGTATGGCGATTTACTGACTGCCTGAACTAACCTTCCAACAGCATAGTCATTGTCAGCGACCATCGCAACTGGAGAGGCGTACCCTGGTTTTGTACCAATTGTATGATCTCTCATGAATCGTACCATTTCCAGGGCTGGAAGATTATGGTTCTTCACAAATATTCTAAACTCTCTCAGCCACTCTGTTACACGAGAATCCTCATGATATTTCCCATACTCAGGTTGCTGAGTGGGAGCTTTGCAGTTGTCTTTTTTCCACGCATCGCTATCAGCAAAATTAAAAGTTAACCTTCTAAAATTAATGTCTGTATGGCCAACCAGACCAGGTTCATCGGGCTGATTATCTGCTAGCACGATCTGCCCAGTCCGTTTATTGATATAGTTTCCAGATTGTTCGAAGAAGCCATAATTGCGATATGAAATGCCTGCCCTGGCAGCATCGTCCCATAAATATCCACCCGGGGCAGCTGTCACATCAGGTAACTTCTTTCTGCTTACGGGTACACCATTCACAACTCCCCCAAAGTCGTAAAATCTGCCTCTTCCGCTATAGTTATATGGCACATTGCGTTCAACGTACTCACTTGCCATTCCCTGAGTACACCAGTACCAACCATCCGTGGATACCTCTGCACTGCAGTAGTAGTTATCTAATAGTACAAATCTCCTTGCCAGTGCATGCTGGTTTGGCGTCACCTTTTCACCAAACATACACAGCGCAGGGTCACCATTGCCTTCTGGCATATCGCCCAGCACCTGGTCGTAGGTACGGTTCTCTTTGATGATATAGATCACATGCTTTATCGTGGTCTTTGGCAGCGGCGCTCC
>JAJZFJ010000145.1 GCA_021805395.1 bacterium | reverse complement strand
GTCGAACTCTGCCGCACTCTTTCGCGTGTGACATGGAGGCTGGTTCCAACTTCTTCCAGTGTTCTCACATATCCATCGTCCAGTCCATATCTCATCCTGAGAACTTCTTTTTCACGGTATGTAAGCTTGTCAAGCACCTCTTCGATCTGCTCGCGACGAATGAGATTGAGAGTGGCTTCTGCAGGCGATATGGCAGAGTTCGACTGGATGAAGTCAGACAGCTGACTGTTATCTTTTTCACCTACGGGAGTCTCGAGCGAGAGGGGTTCGAGCGCTATTCTCATGATCTCGTTCACTCTATCAACCGGGATCTCAAGCTCCCGGGCAATCTCTTCCACCGTAGGGTCACGCATTAGCTGCTGTCTCAGGCGGCTGGAGGCTTTCACTAGCTTGTGGATAATCTCTGCGACATACACGGGGATTCTGATGGTGCGGCCCTGGTTGATGATGGCTCTGGCTATGGCTCTGCGGATCCACCAGGTTGCATAGGTGCTGAAGCGATAGCCCTTGTTGGGATCGAATTTTTCAACGGCTCTGATTAAACCGATATTGCCTTCCTGAATGAGGTCTGGTAACGGAATACCGCGAACACTGTACTTTTTAGCAATGGAAACAACCAGTCTCAAGTTTGCTTCAGTAAGCTTGTCTTTAGCAGCCTTGGCAGCTCTCTCTACCTCGTAGTTTCGTTTTTGGATGAGCTTGCACTTCTCTCTCTCACCTTCCTGCACAAGCTTGGCCAGCCTAATCTCCTCAATTGCCGTTAGCAGCTGGGCACCTTTTGCCCTGTACATCCATAGTTGAAGGGCTTCATCACTTCGGTGGGGGTCGTTTTCATCATGGGAGCTGGTTCTTGTTCGTCGAGGCGCACGCAAAATTACTGTTGCTTCCGTGTACTGTACAACATTGTCTGGCAAAGAGGCATCATAAACATGCAGCAGATCATCACTCGGTTCTCTTTCGAAACTGCCTTCAACATCATCTTCAGGAATTTCTATTTGAGCAGAAGTATCCAGTGGGGCAGAAGTGTGCATATCTGCACCTGAAAGGTCGAAGACCGCGGTTTTATTGGTCATCAGCCACTCCTCAATATGTTGTAGGCACTTGCGAACATAAGGAATTCGTCTGGCCAACATCTATAGAATGTACCATTTAGGCTTGTTTAAACCATACAGCCTCTACAAATATATATTAGTGGAGGCAAAAATTTAGATTATCCCAAGTCAACTGCTTATCTTGCAATTGGTTTAACAACTTGAAATGGAGCTGGAATACCAATGAAGATATTTCTTAAAGCATCTAAGATGCTATTACTAAAATAGCATTTGTGGTTATGTTTAGTATCTGATGCAAATTGAACCTGAAAACCATACCGTGTGTATGATGGTATTATAAGACACCCTTAATGTTTTGTCAAGCAGTTTGTTAATACTCAATTTATAGTTTACGAAGATCGGTCACTGCCTGAATGAGGACGTTGGCTGTCTTCATTACATCCTCGATTGTTGTTTTACGTCCCATGGTTATTCTTATGGCTCCTCTTGCCAGATCTCTTGAAACCCCCATGGATTTAAGTACATGTGAAGGCTCGGTGGATCCTGCTGAACATGCCGAACCGGCGGATGCACAGATTCCGGCAGCATCCAGCGCGAGAAGTATGGGCTCTCCTTCAAGACCTTCAATGCAGAGATGCACATTCCCCGGTACTCTGGACATTTGCGATCCTGACAGATGTACACCTTGCAGCCGGCTTTCGATCTCCTCAACAAGACAGTTTGCCAGTTCATTTAATCGCTTTGATTCCCCTGGCATTAACTGCTGTGCAAGTTCTGCTGCCTTACCCAAACCTACGATACCAGGGACGTTTAGTGTTCCAGAGCGCCTTCCTGATTCCTGACCTCCTCCAAGCATGTGAGGTGTGAGTGGAACTCCTCTTCTTACGTAAAGCGCACCGATTCCTTTAGGGCCATAGAGTTTATGTGCTGATATAGAGAGAAGATCTATTTTCATAGCCCTGACATCTATAGGGACTTTGCCGAAAGTTTGAACCGCGTCGGTATGAAATAGAATGCCCGCATCTCTGCAGGCAGCACCAATCTCTCCAATTGGCTGAAGCGTTCCAACTTCATTATTGCCGTGCATTACAGATACCAGGAGTGTGTTATCCCTTAACCTGTTCTTTACATCCTCGGAATTCACCAATCCGTCATGAGATACTGGAAGCATTTCTACTTCCCATCCAAACTCCTCCAAATAGTGCAGAGGATTAAGCACTGCATGGTGTTCAATGGGGGTTGTAAGGATATGCTTGCGTTTAGGTCGGGAGAGTGCAGCGCCAAGCAGGGCAGCATTGTCTGACTCTGTGCCGCCAGAAGTGAAGATTATTTCCTGAGTCTGTGCGTTGATTACATTTGCTACTGTCTCGCGGGCATTTTCCACAGCAGTTTTTGCAAAGCTTCCAACACTATGTATTGCAGAGGGATTGCCGTAGTATTCCGTGAAAAATGGCATCATTGCTGCCAGAACATCCGTATCCACAGGCGTGGTGGCTGCATGATCCATGTATATGATGTTGTTGTTGTCCATTGCAAATCCCTCAGATAATTTCGTTGATTGCTCTTGCTAACCCAAAATCCAGAGCAGTGATACCATTTGCATCGTGCGTAAACAGTTGGATGGTTACTCTATTGTAAACATTATTCCAGTCCGGGTGATGATCCATCTTTTCGGCAATTAGAGCAATACGTGTCATGAATGCCCAGGCAGTGGAAAAATCTTTAAGTACAAATTCGCGATACAGCATGCCATCTTTCTCAATCCAGCCATTAAGCTGAGTCAACTCATGCATAACCTGTTCATGGCTCATTTTTGCTGGCCGCTTCATGTTGATACCTTTCCAAACTGCATGTTAAACAGTTATGGAATACTGCACCTTTGTATGACACATCGCTGGCAACTTTGACTACACTATGACAATTACCGAATGGATGCCTGGTTGGAAGCATGCATCTTTATTACAACTGTTGGTTTAGAT
>JAJZFJ010000119.1 GCA_021805395.1 bacterium | reverse complement strand
TGATTTTCTTCACTCATTATGTCTACTTCTTTGGTGAATTTGATAGATTTCTCGTTAAGATTGGTCGATGATGCGCAGAGCGAAAATGCACATTCGTGCATTTTCGCAGAGGTGGATTTTCACATCAGGGCAATCCGGGCTGTTTACGGTGTCGCCAACCGCTTCTACCTTTCCCCGCGCCTGTTGTCGTGCCCCTCCCCTCGCCACTCGCTACGCTTGCTAGGGGAGGGGCACGAGTGCGAACTGCTTTGCGACAGGGATTTCCCACTAAGGGGTAACGTTCCACACAACAAGTTCACCGTACCTACTACCATCTCGGCATTTCGTCCACAAAGGGGGACGTTACTGGGCAGGCATAAGGTATTAACCTATTCGAACAGTTCTTTACAACTACCATTTACTGTATTGTATTTCGATTATGCTAAGCAGATTATCCCGTAAGGATTATACGGCAAAGTATCTTGCACACGGCTATAGACGGATAGCCAGCCAACATCCATTATTCATCCTCTACTGAGCCATAAATAGACAAGCAGTATCTTAAAACGTAGATTGAGACAATTGATCTACTCAACCATCACATATCCAGAACCAAAATATCTTTGTGCAGTTTTTTCGCATCTGTTAGTATATTCTTCTAACCCAGTAACAGATGGGAAGTTTGTGATGCTGATACCCATCATTCCATTTCGTGTTCTGCAATGCGTGCATCGGTTGCTTTGATAATTGCACTAACGCCTGTTTTATCGAAACCTTTGAATCCCTCTTTCCGCTGAAGTATCTCCAGATGACTTCCGTACGCACCATCTTCCAGAAATCTCATTGCCTCAATATCACTGATAAATCCCTGTTTTAATAGTGAGGAGATTCTTGAAGGATCTACATCCCATTTCTCTGCAACTGTGAACGCCTGTTTTAACATTGGGTAGTTTGTGAAAGGATTCATAACATCCTGACCGGCATTTCGATGAAGCTCTTCAGTTTTAGAAAAATCGAATTCGCACTCGAGATGATGCATGCCTGCCACACCAATGGAATCGCCGTGGAGTGCACACCACAATCCTATGGTGTGCAGCTTAGATTGAGGCTTAAGCTGAATCGCTGAAAAATCTATTTCCAGCTCATCAGGATGTATGTCAACATCAGAAAAAAGGACCACACGGCTAACTGGATGTTCCATGACCTGGGCACCCCATCCCGCTTCGGCTCCTGCATAGAATCTTTCGCGGAGCACAAATCCCAGCTTTAGCCAGATTCCTATCAATTGTTTAAAATGTTCTCGCGAAGATCGGTAGGTATGATGATCGTGATTAGCCCAGTCTATCCCTGCCTGCTGCTGCCATTCCAGTTGTAATCTGGCTGCACTGTTGCGAGATGTATAGTACATTCGTTCGTAATGAAAGAATTCGTCTGCAGCACGTGCCGTTCCCAGCAGTTTGACAAGCTTGTCCACTACCTCTTCTGCTCGAAGAATTGCTGCAGTGTCATCAGCTGGTCGGTCTCTTTCTATCAGGAGTTGTCTGGCTTCTCTCAGTTTTTCCGACAGCTCCGTTGTCATTATTCCAGGCAGAAATCCTGAGTATCCCTTTCTCACTACAACTCCAAATGCACCATTAGAGAATGTATTTGTTGCTTCCTCATATTCACTATCGAAGTCACCCGCAACCATGTCAGGTGTGAGCTTGTGAGAAATTGAAAAATGTGAAATATCCTCAACGCCGAATACTGGTCTGTCATTAGTGACTGCCATCAGTCGAACTGCAGGCAGTCGGGCGGAAGGATGGCGATAGACTACCGTATCAGGGAATGAATGAGGCTCCAGTCCTAGCTCTCTCATGATCTTCTCATTCTCAAGGGTATGAGGAAGAATCCAGTGATCAACAAGATTTAGAAGCAGCACACCTGTCGTATTGTATAAATTTTGTTCTATCAAGCCTAATTCTGGTACCTTGCATACAAACTGCTTTAGTCTGTTTTCAAAATATTCTGCTGCTTCAGGACATCTTGGCCAGGGCGATTGTGTCATCAGTTACTCACCTTCCGATATGTTGGGTTAGTTAAGGATATTCCTACATAAATTGGTTATTTCCTGATAATCAAATCAGGTACTATATTATTAATATGAATGAAAATCAAGAAAAACCTGCTATGCAGACTGCCGGGATGCATAAACAGAACAAAAGTAAGCGACGATTTCTAATTGCCGGTATTTCCTTCGCATTGCTTGTTTTTCTCCTCTGGTTTATTGGTGTTATCGGAGGGAATGTGAGGACGGTAGTGCCTGGAGTGATGTATCGTAGTGCGCAGATAACAGGAAACAACTACACCTCTGACACTGCTCACTGGCTGGGACATGGCTTCAGCGAGACAGTTAAGAAGTACCATATAAAGACTGATATTAACCTCAGAGGGGGTGGTATGAACAATGACTACTACCGTGATGAGGTAAGAGACTGCTCCAGACTGGGTGTTGACCATGTGGATATTTCCATGTCTGCTCGTCACCTCCCACCTCCATCATCGCTTAAGGAACTCCTCAATGTATTCGATCACGATCCATACCCAATGATATTCCACTGTCAGGGAGGGTCTGATCGCTCAGGTCTTGTAGGGACTCTCTACCTTGCCTTATATCAGCATGTTCCTCTGGATAAAGCTGAAGATGAGCAGCTAACTATGAGGTATGGTCATTTTGGCTTTACGTCCACTGGTGCGATGAACCATTTTTTTGATATGTATCGTAAAACGGCGCATGGAATGCCTTTACGCCAATGGATCTTACAGCGCTACCCGCGTCTGTATGCAAAGATAGTTAACCCATAGACATACACGTGATCTTCAGTTAGAGTAGGCGACCTATTGTGTTGTATAGATGAACTCTAAGGAGACTTCTAATGATTTCCCGTTTCCATAGCAGATTGCTGCCCTTCACCCTGGGCATAGCTTTACTTCCTTGCATGCCAGTCAACGGACTGGCTGCTCCCGGTACCGTTTCCACAAACCGGCTGCCCACTGGAGAGCGTCTCAGCCCTCA
>JAJZFJ010000075.1 GCA_021805395.1 bacterium | reverse complement strand
AACATTGTTGAGACGTACATTGTCATCTCCAAGTACGCTTATTACAGCCACATCCTTGGTTGGGGTGGGATCTCCCACCCCCATAGTGCTCACCTTCATCCCATCGGCATTCAGCGATCGGGCAACCTGCAGTGGATCAGTGCCAAGATTATTTTCTCCGTCAGATATTATCAGCGTTCCAGCCAGAGGCTGACCCGATACATCCTGTTCCATTTGCTGCAGGGCAGTACCTATCTGGGTGCTGTCACCATGTGGGTCTGACGCAATGTTAAACTGATACGGTTTTTTAGATGCTGTGGATGGGACAGGCAGGGCATTACTGGAGGATGCGAATGTGTAGAAATGAAGTCTGGTTCCTTTTAATAATGTCAGAATGTGCTGGTGATTCAACAGGGCATTGATTCTGGCAAGACGGGGCATTTGAAGAATTTGAGCTGCATTTAAACCGGTTGCACGCTCTTCGAGCAATAATTTTGCAGGTGGCAAATGAGGATCTGTTCTGTTCATTGAAGAGGAAACATCCACAAGAACGGCAGATGAAGGCATAATCTTGTGGGTATGTGTCAGTTTGACAGTAGGCTGAAACATAAGCAGCATGAGGGCAATTAATACAGTGATCCTCAGTGCAAGAAGTACTGATTTACTCCACCACGTTGGTTTGGTGCCGTCCTTGTAATACCAGATGAAAAACCACACAAATGCAGTCAGCAGGAACAGAATTACCCAGATCTTCTTCCAGGGAGTTGTCCAAACGAGATGAGTCTGTCCAATGGTAGTGATCTTGACAGGGATTGCGAGAAGCCAGTGAAACAGCTCTCTCATTCAAATCTCCTCATTAGAATAGATGGTTGGTAAGGATAATTATGTGTGGTTTCATGAGAGAAGAATTGCATTTGGCTCTTTCAGAACAGATGAACAGAGATACTTGTAGTACTTATACATCCAACATCTTATTTCCTCTAAATAACCCTTTAGAAGACGCCTCAGTTAGAATCATGTTGCAAATTTTTTAAATCCACACCAAAGGGGTGGTCATTAGAATACTGAGCTTCCTATTGTAACTGTGGCTATTTGACCAAGAACCAGGCTGAAAAATTCATGCGTCAAAGTGTCCAGAGAAGATATTCTATACGTCGTAAAATGATTTCAATAGCATAAACAAAGCAAACAAAGACTTATTGATAGTTGACAATGAGTAAATTAAATGTTAATATGGTTTTAATCGAACCGGTTCGATTAACTTAAATCGAACCCAACCTTTCGATTGCGCAATCTCATTTGTAACAACGTCTCACGTTGCGAATAACTCATTCACCAAAGGAGGATTGAATGAAAAAATTTGGCATGGTTATATTTATCCAGATTCTAGTCTGTTTTTCTGTGATGTACAGTCAATCCGTGAAAGCTCAGGTAAACGGATTGGTACCTATCAACGGAATACCCACTTTTATACGAGGTGCCAATCTGGCATGGCTGGACGGGAATTACGGAACCGATATAGGGGTGAATCCTGAGCACCCAACCTGGGGTGTGCACTATAACTCATCCCACATGAATCAGTATATGGCAGATATGAAGAAGATGGGGGTGAATGTACTGAGGATGTGGCTGTTTGAATCTGATCAGGGTTTAGTATTTAGCGGCGGTGGGAATGTTGGGAATGTGGTTGGGCTGGACTCCACCTTTCTTGCTAACTTAGATAACATCGTCTACTTAGCCGGTCAAAACGGTTTACATATGTACTTCACTCTGCTAAATGATCCTATGGGCGATAACCAGCTGAACATCATTACGAACTCAACTTCCCGAGCAGATTACATCAATAATGCCCTCATCCCACTAGTTGAAAGGTACAAAGGGAATCCTAATATCTTTGCATTCGACATTGAGAATGAGTGTGAATCTCAGGTTACGGGCAATACTGGTAACTATACAAACAATGGCACGGACTGGGCTACCATGCGCTCCTTTATAGCCGCTTGCGCAAATGCAATCCACTCGGCCGATCCTGGCAGACTCTGTACTTCTACATCTGGCTGGCATTCATGGTCAAACCTGCAGGCAGGTCTTTTCAGCGGTCTAGGGTTAGATTTTTATGATTGCCATGTATACGCAGATAGTGGCTATCTGCCTGCTGCGTCCTCTCTCAACTTGGATAAACCTGTAATTATTGGGGAGTTCGGCCAGAGTTCTACCACACGCAACGACACAACTCAAAACAGTGCTACCTATAATTTTGTTAACAATGCTATAAACAATGGGTATGCCGGATGTGCGATTTGGAACTATGAGTACCCTGGAAGTACCGACTACCTTGGAATGCTGGAAACCGATGGCAGCTGGAGACCAGCATGTTATACATTGCAAAGTTTCTATGACAAGAGTATTGATGGAGATGGAACATCACAGTCTACCATCATCTACGATTTCGAGAACAGCACAGATGGATGGACCGGATCGAATCTTTCTGGCGGGCCATGGTCTGTCACAGAGTGGCATGCAACAGGCAGTTACTCATTGAAGGCAGATGTTAACCTTGCAAGCAATGCTTCCTACTACTTAGAAGACTTACAGGGTAACAACTTCTCTGGCAAGACACAGCTAACAGCCACGGTTACCCATGCAGCCTGGGGTACCTATTCTGGTGGAATGACTTGTAAGCTGTTTGTTCAGGTGGGCTCTGGATGGGCATGGTACGATGGAGGTTCTGTTCAGATTGGAACAGGAAATACTGTACTTACACTCAACCTGAGTGCTATTCCAAATCTTAACCAGGTGAAGGCTCTGGGTGTGCAGTTTGTGGCTGGCAATGGGGATTCAGGAGGTTCAGCTGTGTATGTGGACGACGTAACACTTAAGTAGTGACTGATTGTAAAACTGTTTCAAAAGGTTTGTGATATTCCCCTGGCAACAGACCTTTTGAAAATATATTGCTCACACAGCATGCCTCATACAGCCAATTGAAACGCGTATGAGGCTGCTTCCTCCTTCTCTTCGTCATACAATAAACCTTGGGGGAAATAGTAGAAACCTTTCATCTCGGGTACACTCAATGCAG
>JAJZFJ010000002.1 GCA_021805395.1 bacterium | reverse complement strand
AGGTGCCTGGCACATGATGGGGGCAGTTCTGTCTGCAGGTGGCTCTTTACAGTGGTATCGGGACGGCTTCTGCCAGCCTGAGAAGGTAGTAGCTGGAGCTTTGGGGGTTGATCCTTACGAGATCATCTGCAAAGAGGCAGACCGGGTTTCGGTAGGCAGTGAAGGCCTCATTTTCCTCCCATATCTCACAGGTGAAAGAGTTCCGTATGCTGATCCGAATGCCCGTGGAGTGCTGTTTGGACTCACTCGACGCTCAGATCGTAACCATACAGCACGTGCTGTGCTGGAAGGTGTTGCGTATGCTCTCAGGGATTCGTTTGAGATCTTGCACGCCATGGGTGTTCCTATCAATCAGGTACGCGCTTCCGGTGGCGGAGCCAAAAGCAGTGTGTGGAGGCAGATACTGGCAGATGTAACAGGATTACCACACTCAGTCATCAATGTAGACCAGGGGCCGGCATTGGGAGTCGCCCTGCTGGCTGGTGTAGGGTGCGGCATTTACAATTCAGTTCCTGAGGCATGTAACGCTGTTATTCGTGTGGTAGATACCACTGAAGTGATATCTGCAAATCACAATAGATACAACCAGTTCTACTCAGTCTATACGAAACTATATCACCACTTAAAATCAGATTATGATGCCATCGCTGCTCTTATGCAGGAGAAGATTTAGGAGTAGTTCCATATGCGCAGGATACTTGCTCTACTCGTGGTCGTTGGGTTTCTCACTTCATATGCAGAGGCATATTCCAGAGCAGACAGCACCGGTTTGCCAACTGATATATTGCAGGAGATTCCGGATACCATTAAGCTGCCTAATGCAGTATATACCCATATTGTAACGTGGCCGGCAGTGGGTGGACCTCTTGAACATGTAACTGGTAGTAAGGTGAGTGATCCATCAGCATACAGTGGAACTGCCTGGCAGGTAAACAGATCTGATCAGTTTGGAGCGGCAGCACTCTATGGTCCTTATTTACCGCTGACACCTGGAGATTATGTAGTCTTCTTCAGGATAAAACGGATAGGTACTGCTGGAGAAACCTCACTGGGGAGAATTGACTGCACAACAGCGTTTGGCCAAAATGTTCTGAACTCGGTAGAACTTCAAACTTCCTATTTCCCGAGGAATGTGTATAGAGAGATACCGATACCATTTTCATACCAGAGCGGAAACCTGGAAACACGGCTTATGTGGAATGGTTATGCACCATTGAATATAGACAATGTACAGCTCTTCCGCCTCTCAGGAACCAATATCCAGATTACTCCTCAGCGTGCTCCCGCAGCAGTGGAAACAACCAATCCCTCTAATATTATTCCTGTCGCAGTACACACAGACTTCTATTCTCTGTTCCCACGATCTAAAACTCCTCAAAAACATTTGGATGTGCTCGACCTCTCTCATTTACTGCCAGATCAAAAACTTATGTATCTAGCGCTTGAAGGTTTAGTGAACAGGCAGAAACCAAGAATCTATCTGTTGTATAACCCAACTGATATGAAGTGGCTAAAATGGATGAAAACTGAACACTGGATCAATAGTTATTCAGATATCACGGCAGTGGATCTGCTGAAGAAATACCGAAACTACTATCACGGAGTTGTAGTCTTTGATCCATCCCTGCCAGCCACAATTAATCTGGCTACAATGCTGGCCGGAGTGAAAAACTGTCTGGTTGCGTCACCACAAATTGCTAAGTCATTAAATCTACCTGTATTGATGGACCTTCGTGGGAAATGGCACACAAGCGTTGCCGTTTACAGTTGGGCTTTCAACCACCTTTGGCCGCAGCTATCTCACAAGATAATAGCCTGCACCGATCCTGATCAACTTGGACTGCGAGACTATCTTGTAGAGAATAAGGTCTATTTATTCTGGATATCTGGTCCCATCGATGGTGCAATAGACGGGAATAATCCTCAGGCAGAGATGAATCTAATGGAAAAACTCCTGGGAAAAATGCCCGCAGACATCTCTGTGCTGAGTTATCCATACGATGGGGTTGATATTGGAGTGGGGGAGGGAGCTGGTGTAGGACTGTTTGCTGAATTTGGCAAATTTCTGGTCGGAACCACAGATTGTTCTAATCTGAGTGTCCATTCTGGAATACGCCATACTGCATTTAAACAGCTATCTGCTCCAGCTCCACCGTTGAAGAAGAAGGTATACGTAACCTGGATAATGTCTGATGGAGACAATCTTCCAGTCTTATCAGTTGGAAACTTTCCTGAATTCTGGAAAAGTAAAGCGAGGGGGGATCTGCCGATTGGTTGGAGCATGTCGCCGTCAGCTGGTCTGCTAATGCCTGATATTGCTGATTACTACTACCGCACAGCAACTCCAGATGATGAGTTTGTGGGAGCTGTTTCTGGCGTAGGCTATACTTACCCTCAGCTCTATGGAATTAGGTTTAAATCACCATTCAAACAGGACGTATGGGATGGATTTCTGAAAGAAACCGCCGAAGGATACGCGTTCATGGACATGCATCTGGCATGGATTATGAATGCTAACGCTGCAAATATAGCAGACTATGCCCTGCACATTCCTCATCTTGCCGCAATTTTCCCAGACTATGGGAGGACAGTGACCAGCTATGGTCAGGCGACAACAGTTACAAATAGAAATGTTCCTGTGTTCCATGCAATAACCTCATGGTCTCCTACGTTGTCCCGGGCTCAGCAGGAAAAATCCGTTGTTCAGCAGATACGCTCATTTACACCCACTTCCAGACCTGCTTTTCTTCACTTATTTGCACTCAACTGGTTCACAAGTCCAGATGAACTGCTGTCTATAACAAGAATGCTTGGCAACCAGTATGAAGTAGTCAGACCCGATCAGTTAGCAGCACTCTATTCAGAGTATGAGGCGAATCAAAAAGTAGCAGTCAGTGCACCTCAATCTTTTACAACCTTAGGGAATCATCCTTCCAGGTTTAGTATCACACTGCAAAATACATATCAAGGCAGAGAAGACGTCAAGATCAGTGCCGCAGACTTCGGCAGTGCTGATATTACTCCCAGCCGCCTTACTCTTTTAGTTGGGCATCCATACGCTGTTTCAGTGAATGGTGTAGCGAATGGACCAGAAATTGAGC
>JAJZFJ010000248.1 GCA_021805395.1 bacterium | reverse complement strand
ACAGGCATATCTGGCCGGGGCTATTCTCCGATCTGGTCACTGGCAGCGGTCACCGTGGACCATGGCCCTCTCAGGAGATCACCGATCAGATAGCTATCACGCAGACATTTCACGATGCGCGAGGAGCCTGCCTCTTCAGTTCAAGTTCTCTTGAACAGAGTAGAAACCTGTCAGATGCTCTAAGAAAACTATATTCCGGCGCAGCTCTTCCACCTTCCTCACCATGGTTAGGTGCAATCGCTCCCAAAATGCCTATCCTGATGGTGGGCAAAACACTCGCTGGCAGTGAGACAGCCGTTTGGAAATCGGAGGCATTATCGCTCCCGCCACGTTTCTGGGTGGAACAGGTGTTAACACCTTCCGGCTGGCAGACATCGATACTACCAGACGACTGCACATCCACTGAACTTCCACCACTAGTCTCTGAAGTAGCAATTTCAGCTATCGGGGCGAGTGGGTTACAGTCTCCTCCTGCCATTTTCACAAACCACTAATCTTTGCAAAAACACGAAGAGATATATTTACGCTTGACTATTCTCATTTTTGAGAATATAATAACACATGGCTAAAATGTTATCAAAACTCGACCTCATACTTCATCCCGTGAGAATGCGCATCTATCTTGCACTCTCGAATGGAGAGAAAACAACACAGGCTCTCTCGCTGGAGTTGAAGGATGTGCCTAATGCATCACTCTATCGGCATATAGATTTGATGCTTCAGGGTGGACTTATCCATATTGCCAGCGAGACACCTGTTAGAGGAGTGTCTGAGAGAACTCTTGCAGTTGTTGAGAGTGCAGGCAGACTTTCCCGAGAAGAGCTTGATATGATTAGTTCTGAAGAGCTTAAGTCACAAATGATGACATTTATGTCAATTTTGTCTGGATTAGCAGAGAGAAGATTGAGGGATGAGAGCAATCGAGACAGATCTGACTTAACGTTCAGGATCATTCCTCTGCACGTTAGTCCCGAAACATTTCAGTCCATTATGCAGCAGTTAAAATCACTGTTAACACAACATGAACACGCATCAGAACCTCATATCAGGCGATATATTTTATCATTAACTGCATTTGAGGATACAGCTTTTATCCCACAGGTCAGCGAAGAAGAGAAGGAGATTACCGATGACAATATATAGAATAATTAGTGCGTCAGGTTTAGTAGTGCTGCTTGCCACCGGCGCAGTTGGATCAGGCAATAAAACACAGACAGGTGTTTATAATTTATCCATTGCAGGTACCATGATAGGTTCCGATAAATTCTCTCAAAATTCAAAGGAAGGCTCATCCGCTACAGTAAAAATCAACGTAGCCGGAACATCAGTAACAGAGAAGATTCAGGTTACGCAACATGTGGGAAAGATCTCATCCGTTGAAAATGATGCTACACCTGGCGGTCAAATTCAGATTGTTGTATCAAAAGGTGTAGCAGCTTTTAAACTCAACGGAAAAACTATAAAGAGTATTCCTGTACCTCCAAAGGTTGCATTGTGGGGAAATTATGCACCACACCTGCTTCAAACTGTTTTAGGTGAATACGACAGGAAGAAAGGTGGATCACAAAAGATTCCAGGTCTTTCCGTGGAAACACCAATGCTGTTTAATCTTGTAATAAAAGAGGAGAAATCCAGCACCATTAAATGGAACAGCCACAATTTCAAAGTCCGCCACTATTCAGTCTCAATACCCGGACCACTCGGCAACATAGATCTCACGGTTGATACCAGCGATACCAATAAGGTACTGAGATGGAATGTACCATCTCAACAGTATGTTGCAGTGTTACACGGTTATGAGGGTCTTTTTAACGCTGAGAAACCAAGCATACCCGGCCTCTCGAAACCAGTTTACAGTGTGCATACCATCCCCAAAGTCCTGATTTCGATGAGAGACGGAGTGAAGCTTGCAGCCTCGGTATACCTTCCAGATGCGCCGGGAAAATTTCCAGTAATACTAGAACGGACTCCTTATGGACGTAAAAATATACTCGACGGTATGTTTTACGCAAAACGCGGCTATGCCGTAGTACTTCAAGATGTGAGGGGCAGGTATGGCTCTGGTGGAATATGGGAGCCGTTTTTAAACGAAGCCAACGATGGTCATGATACTGTTGCGTGGTGTGCTTCACAACCGTGGTCTGACGGTAAAGTGGGGATGATTGGAGCTTCTTATCTGGGTTTCACTCAATGGGCAGCAGCTCAGGAAGGTGTGGGTGCATTAAAATGCATTGTTCCTATCGTTTCCCCACCGAATCCTCTCGAGAATGTTCCCTATGATCATGGCGATCTTTTGCTTCTTTCTGATCTGTGGTGGGCAGAGATTGCGAATGGACATATAAACGGAACAATCGGCAACCCAAATAATATGAACTTGAAGGCGATGTTTGCTCTGCCTTTAAGCAAGATTGATCGTAAGGTTGAAGGACATACTATCCCAGCTTTTCAGTACTGGCTTAATCATGCCCCCAATTCAAACGTGTGGGCGCGAGCAGATTTTAATAAAGCAATGCCAACTTTAGGACCTTTACCTGCATTAATGGTCTCTGGCTGGTTTGATGGAGATGGCATTGGTACCAAGTTGAACTATGAGGATATGGTGAACTCTGGGCACACAGATCAGTACCTCATATATGGACCGTGGACTCATGACTTAGATGCAACGTCAAGAATTGGATCGCATAACTTTGGCAGCAAATCCCTCATTGATCTCAATACACTCTATCTGGAATGGTTTGATCACTGGTTAAAAGGAAAAACGAATGCCATCAACACACTAAAACCAGTGAGAGTATTTCTTATGGGTACAAATCAATGGAAGAATTATAGCAGTTGGCCACCAAAACGCGCGACAGTCCAGAAATGGTATCTCAATTCAGATGGACATGCGAATGCAAACCGTTCCGATGGTTCTTTATCGACAGTGATTCCATTGAGTTCATCTCCATCGGATCATTACAATTACAATCCTGCACATCCTTTTATGATGCCATCCGTTGCCATGTCACTGGCCAAAAAAGGAAAGTTAAAATCCTTTGAAACTGTGGAGACCAGAGATTCACAGGCACTTCTATACACTTCACCAAAATTAACTCATGCTGTCACTGTGGCTGGTCCTATCTCGCTGCATCTGTGGGCAAAGTCTTCCGCACAGAATACAGACTGGATGGCTTGGCTGGAGGACATAGGGCCAGATCGGAAACCTTTCTTTTTGTGTGCAGGCACCGTAAATGCTCTTTATAGACATGGATTTGATCATCCTGAAGCTCTCACCCCTGGAAAACCTGTTGAGTATTCACTGGATTTGTGGGCAACAGGCAATGTATTCCTGCCAGGACACAGGATACGAATTGTAGTGACTTCATCTGATTTTCCCGATTATGCCCGAAATCTCAATACTCTGGAACCGATAGCGAACGCCACCAAAATGGTAACTGCACATCAAACCATAGTGCACGATCTTAAACATCCCTCATATGTACTTTTACCAGTTGTAAAATGACATGTTGGATCTATGTGAATAAAATGGATTTGATACATACTAATTCCTTGATATTCGCACATTTGAAGGAAACAGATCAAATTTGAATAAGTTAAAAATATGAAGAAAACATCCCAACCTGTAGATACTGTACGCGAGTTTCACGACAGGCTTCTCCAGTTACTTTTCGAGAACCCACTGCGCATTAAAGAGATGATTGCCATAGTTGACAGCACTCTAGCTGAAATGTTCGATTACAGCAGTGCTGAACTGCTCAACCGATCACAGTTGGGACTAGACCTCGCATTAACAGAAACAGATATACTCATCTAAATCGCCTACATTGAAGGTAATCAGGATGTACTAATCTACATACTGTTAGAAAACCAGACAACACCTGACAGATGGATGGGATACCGTATTCTTGACACATCCACCATGATCTGGAGAAGAGAACTCAGCCGTCAGCGAGATGAAGGGATACCTGAATCTGAACAGCATCTGGTGCTGATACTTCCAATTGTGCTGTATACAGGGAAGCGTAAATGGGATGGAGTGGCAAACCTTACTGAGCTGATGAATGTGCCAGATGCTCTCACCAGATATGTACCAACCTTTCAAACCCTGTTTCTTAACCTGCAAAAAACCGATATTCACTCTTTAACCGGATCGTTATCTGCTCTCGCTCTTAAACTGCTTCGTGCCGAGGATGAGAGTAGTGAGGTGTTTATGCAGGTACTGGAGGAGGTCTTAACAGAGATTGGTACTTTCTCACAGGTACATGGCGTGGACAGGATTGTAGAGTCTCTACTACTGATCGCGTACCACAGACGACCAGAAAATGAGAAGGAACTATTGTATAATACCTTTAACAAGGCTGTTACTTTGGATGCTGGATTAGAGGAGATGATTAACATGGGCATGACGATTGCTGAGAGATATTTTGAAGATGGTATGGAAATCGGGTTTGCAAAGGGTAAAGAAGAAGGTAAATTGGTATCAGAACTGGACACTCTCTTAAGCTTGGGTGAGAAGTTGCTGGGAAAACCCAGTAAAAAAGTAAAAACTTCAATCAGCAGCCTCAATGATGCATCTATGCTGAAATCGTTAATGATGAGACTTCCTGATGTCTCCAGTTGGGATGAACTGCTTGGCACTGCTTAAAATATATATTTTCAAGTAGAAATATGAAGTAAAGCATATCGAAGTGATACAGATATTTTCCCCATAGTTTTAAATGTTTACTGTGCATAGATACCATTCCAGAATTCTATCCTAGCCCTATTACCATCCAGTTCAATACTGAATTAAACTGAGCTGGCAGTAACACAATGTAACCTGTACTACTACTCTTGCCGAAAACCCAGCTGGTCTGCCCGTCGATTGTATCGCTGCCAGCTGGCAGTACCGTGACGGGGCTGCTGCCGTAAGCCTTGATCACAAGTGGCCCGCCTACCGTTCCTGACGGCAGCTGCACCGTGGCGTTACTGGAGTTCAGTACAAGCAGCATCAGCGGTGGCGCTACCGATGCTGACAGGCTGTAGGTCTGCGAAGGGGCTGTCGCCGTCCATTCGACAACTGACCAGCTGGCAGGGACTGGAGTGCCGGGAGGTGCTGCAATGCTGATGGTACTGCCGCTTTGTGTGATCGATACCCCGCTGCCTGCTGCCAGTACCACATCGCCCGAGAGCTGGTTCCCACCCGCTGATGCCACCGAGTGCACTCCCTGGTGTGTATGGTCGGCGCGGGAATACGCCAACAAGCTGCCACCTGATCCCGTGCTCGCCACCGGCTGGGAGGCACTGCCAGCTGTGGGTGACTGAGAACTTAGCGTGATGGTTTGAGATGCCTGCGTGAGCACAATGCCGCTACCTGCTGCCATCTGTACCGCGCCCTGCAAAGCTGGCTCTCCCGCTGCGCTCAGGGAAACAACGGCGCCCACTACAGATATGGTTCCCTGACTGTTTTGCCCGCCCAACTGTCCTCCCGTAATCACCACGCTCTGGGGGCTGGCATTGCCATACTGCAAGCTCACCATATCACCCACCGAAGGAGGAGTCTGTGGACTGAATGGCACATTCTGCATAAGTACACTATTACTTTGTACATCTCGTGCGCCTACATCCAGCGTACATGTATGCATGATAGGATCGACTGCTATGACCTGTGCCTGTGCAAACCGCCTGTCTGCACGGGCATGATAACTCTGCTCGTCCACGTTTTGAATTAGCATGGTTGCTCCTCTCCAGCGTGATTCTTGCAAGTTTATAACTGGTTTCTATGGATATATGGAGTGAGGTTAGGACTGATTATTATGATAATAATGAATTAAGTATGTTTTAGGCGGGAAGGACATACAGCATGTTCTGGATCGTACCACAATATCAGAAAGAGGCGTCCCTCCCACAAACCAAATACTCTGCATTTACCAGTTAATCGTAGAGAAAATATCTGGTCGATATCATCTAATTTGATCTCTTTAAGTCGATCAACTGCCTGCTTGTCGCATGACTGTACAGAGATCCAATGACTCTTATCTCCAACGATCTCAGAATACTTTAAAGACTCATAATTTCTTAATTTATCGAGAAGGTCCCTTAATCCTTCAGGACTTTTTATCTTACTAAAACAGTAGGGACCATCTATATCAATAATATTAAAAGACCATGAAATTTTATCTGATTGATCTGGCAAAGCCCGAGTAACAGGTGATTTCTTAGGTATAGGTGTATTATGTCTGGCAGGGCGTTTAGACATTCGTAATGGACATGTAGAAATCTTGCATAGCAGCAGGTGTTATTTCGTTATCTCCTCGCTCACCCGGTTCCAGTCCTTTTCTGGCATCTCTCCAGGGTGATTCTAAATGTGTGAGATCAACCAGCCATTGAGCAGTTTTATCACCATAGTATTCCAGAACAGCATCTATGGTCTCTTTTGCTGTGTCATCCAGATTATCAGCACACCCTAAGGTCCAATCTGAAAGCTCAAACTTGCCCTGATGTTTCTCAAATAGTTCTGGTACAACAGGTCCGTTTACCCACGCTTCTATCTTTTCAGGGAATAGTTTCCTGTCGTCCCATACAAGAGACCATGCCTGGCAGTAGTACACTAACTTCTGCACTTTCATTGCAGTCATAGGGTGTTTCTTCTCCAATAGATATGCCACAACATCGTGAACAGTTGCCATTTTCAGTCTCCTTTCTCTTATATACACTCTGTATTATTATAACCTATTTACTAGACAAATCTCTAGAATATTGTGAATTATAGGCTATCATCAAGCATTTATTTATGGAACAGTGCAGCTTGCGATGTTGCCGATGAAGGTGTTGTGCCAGCCTAAACTGGTGCTGCTGGTCCAGATACGGTAGTATACGGTGCTGCCATGGGGTACGGGCGTGTTTGTTCTCCACCGGCTTACCCAGTTTAACTGCCCATAGGTCTGCCTGTCCCACTGCATGCCTGGCGGTACCCTGTCGAAGCTTCGATAGTCTGCATTTGTGCGATTCCATAGCCAGTGATTGGTTGGATCGGATGGCAGACTACCGATGCTGAAACCGAGGATCATGTGCTTGAAACCGTACATGCCGTGATCCTGTCCTGCAAGGTTAGCAGGCGGGCTGGTCCACAGCAGATTGAACTCATAGGTAGTGTAGCCCTGGCTGTCTGGTCCCTGAGTCTGACCGAAGCTCACAGCAAGATCCGTCACCGTCCAGCCTGTCTGACTTTCGCTGCCGCCTGCAGCCAGTACGCTGAGTATGACGGATGGCAGGCTCTCATGTCCCCTATCGTCTATGCATGTGGCGTATGCCCACACCGGGATGCCCGGCTGGTAGCTCCCAAAACTATACTGGGTACTCACTGCGGAAAGGGTGCCGTTCGTGGTTTGCAGGGCCCACGGACCGGTATCGCTTCCTGTGGAGGCATACACGTTGAAGCCTGCAAGGTGCGCCTCCGAGGTAGCTGCCCAGGTGAGTGTGACGGTTGCAGGGTTATTGGAACTGCTGCTGATTGCTGTGACATTGGGAGGGTCGAGGGTCTGAGCAACGTAGGGCTGATAGGCGGCTGTTGCCCACCACTTTCCAGACGTGAAGTGCTCCTCAATCGTCATGAGGCTCCAGAGCTCCTGAGTGGTATTCGCGGATGCTCGGGCACTGAATGCGAGTCTGCCTGCGGTGCGAAAACCGTGGATGTTACGCAGGTTAGTCTCGAAATCCGGCGCGATTTCGCACTGCACATTTGCCAGCCGCCATGCATAGTCCCTCAATACCTGTTGTGCAACTTTAAGTCTAAAATCGGGGATGGTCGCGATAGGGTCTGTGATGATGACACGCCGATGGCCAAACTGGGCAACGCTGGCTGGCTCCATCTCCACAAGGCTGCCACCCTGCCCGTTCTGAGGTGCGCCGCTGGTTATCTCGACCACATTCCGAAGCTCCTTGCCATCTGCGCGACGCTGCATAAAGCGGACGTCACCGTTACCATCCTGCGCATTAATCAGCACCCTGTCTGGCCGCTGCTGCATATAGGGAGGTTCCGTTGCCTGAAGGATGCCGTTGCCATCTGCATACAGCTGCCAGCCTATCTCGTTCCATAAGGTGTACTGGTAACCAAGCTGGTTGTTGCTCTGGCTCTGCCAGGATGGGAACTTGAATCCCGTGAGGTTCACTCCGCTTTGCCAGCCGATCTGGCTTGCGGGGAAGGGAGAGTCATAGGCACCTGCAGCTCCCCGCCAGTAGGTTGCGCCAGTGAGCAGGCTATAGGAGATATCTGCCAGCTCGGCATAATCGAACAGGCCTGTCAGGCGGGTCTCGTTGTTATCTGCCAGCTTTTTCAATACATCGGTAGCTGTACACCGAACCAGACCTTCCGGTGTCCACTCCAGGCTGTCACCCAGGTACCCAACAAACCTGTTCATGCCAAGCCATGCTCCCCCGCTGCCGCCCCAAACGGCGATCTCATCGATGCCAACAACCTGTGCCACCTGCCCTACTGCAATAGTCAGCCTCAACCAGCCTGCAGGAGCATTCAGGTCACACATGTCAATTTCGGTGACGTTGGTCTCATTGGGGTCACCCTCGTAGCCATCTGCCCAGTCGCCTAACGCGCCTCCTACAAGTCTTGTTGGATACTCACTCCAGTTGATGCCATCAGTACTGAGCGACACCTGCACGCTGGCAGGCAGCATGACCGTGCCGAAAATGGTGCCAAAACGTATACCGACATGTGCGATGGACTGTATGCTGCCCAGGTTGATTGTGAGGGTGAGGCTTTCGAAGCCTGGCAGCTGCCATGCAACCGCACCGGCGGGCAGTGCACTCATACCGCTCCATTCAGCAAGTACTCCATCTGAGAGACTGGCGAGACTGCCCGATTCTGGCGCAATGCTTGCAGACCATACAGCTCCTGAAGCGATGTTGCCGAAGCAGAAGCAGCCTGCACGTAGCAGCACAGGTCGTGCCTCATTAAGAAGGGGCTCGTAGCCACTAGCTCCGATGTTAGCACTGCTTGTGAGATTGGTAGGACTGAGCAACCCTGGCTGATCGGCGAGGACAAAGGTAAGCTGTGCTGGCTGGCGGTAGCGGCGCCTGAGCACTGGATGATACTGGGCATCTGTGAGCATCTGTGCGGGTGACTGAAACCATACATCATCCCGCTGAAACCACAGCTCCAGCAGCGTTTGAGCCTGCATACTTTGACGGTGGGCACGGGCTGCCCAGGCAATCATGGGACTGATTAGGCCGGTTATGCCCGTGCCTGTGAGAGCGATAGGGTCTGGCTGTTCACCTGGACCAGCGACATTACCGCTATCTCCAAAGCCTACTGGGTAGATTTCTGGCATGGTAACCTCCCATGTGATAGGTGTAGTGTTGCATGATTGCCTGAGGGCAGTTACAGGATGATATGCCTGTGGTCAGAATATAGTCTCAAACTTCTAATGTTCTATGCGGGAAGCCCACTGGGCGTGGTAGCTATAGATAAGCTGCGGGTCGCCGCGCGCCAGGAGGTTCAACAGACCAGCCCTCCATGCGTCAGCACCGGAGGCAGTACTGTTGAGGATGGCCTCCGCACGCAGAAGCCAGTCACGAATGCCGCTAGCCCACCAGGGCTCGTGATCAGTGAAGTCGATGCCTGTATAGCGCATATCCAGCGGATCGACGCCGGCATGTGCCGCCAGCCTGCTCAGAGACAGCAGTCTGGCGGCGAGGTAGGGATCTGTGCAGGATTCACGGTATCGAGTCCAGCATAAACCGCTGCCAGCGTCTCGCGATACGCATCAGGCAGGTCGGCTATAGCCGCTGCACTGGGCCATCGGCACTGCTGTCTGTTACTGACTAACCGTACTGCCCTAGCCAGCGTTTCCATCACCATTGCCAGAGCATAGGCTCTGCGATGCCTTGCCTCCCGCCATTCAGATATGCACCGTTCAAGCCTTTCATCAGGCTGCATAAACAGGGCATGATCAAATGCTGCAGATCGCTCGCGGGCAATATATTCCGTACGCCGCTCCTCCATCCCGTCCATGGTTTGCTGCCACTCCTGCACCCTTTCAGTCCAGCTGGTTTCATTCTCATCTGGGCGCCGTATGGGGGCAGCTGGCACATGAATGGCATCTTCTGCATGGCTTCTGGCAATGGCAGCAGCGTTCTCTGCCAGCCACTCACACTGAGCGGTCTCACCACCCTGCTCAAACTGCAGCCGAACTCCCCCCATGAGAGGTGTTAGCCCTGCCATCTCCATTGCTGCCCGCAGACTGGCAGCTTCCTCAGCCGCGCCTAGCTGAAGGGTATTCAAAACCTGCACCCATACGGTCTCACCGTCTGGAAGGGTGCACTCCTGCCCAATGAATGAGGGGAAGGAATAGGAATTAATCAAGATTTGGTCCTTTCCAAATTTAAAAGTGTAGGCTTCTACGATGCGGTCCATCCACTTAATCCACCAGTAGAACCGCTTGACTGCCCTGAGAGGCCAGAGGTGTTGAAGCCATTTGTGAGACTAATCTGAATGGAGCTTCCAGAGACGGGATCGAGCCTTGCGGTGAAATCCGCATCGATAAGTATTGCGCCAGCAGTGTGCATAAGCGGTACCTTCTGAAGCTTTATATGTGGCAGCCAGATCTCCAGCCTGGAAGCTGTGCCTGTGGTGCCAATGGAAGATCCTGTTACAGCGAAGTTGAGGGCAACCTGCCTGAATGCCAGCATGGAAGCAGGAAGCGAAAAGTCCTCGTACAGGCAAACCAGCCTGCCCGTTATGCTAAGCAGTCCACCAACAACAGCGCCTGGATCGAACCCGCTGCCGGCAGTTTGGCGGCTGTCCAGAGTGCGGGCAATGGAGATGCGTGAACCGGGCAGGATCTCGGCGTTTACGGGCGAGCCATTAGCCGTGAGAAGTTCAGCCTGATGTGTGCCGGCACTAATCTGGGCAAACACCAGCGGCCCGTTCCCCTCCTGTCCGGCATCCAGATCTACAAATGCAGGACTTGCTGTGCGTATTACCGTTTTAACGCCATCGCCCCCCATAGAAACTGGCAGGGTTGCCGGCGTGGCACCAAAAAGCACGTCGGACTGTGTTCCGCTGCTTGAGGGGTAGGTGTTGGGAATCTGTCTATGAGCACGCAGGGTCATCCGGGCGGTGATGATGCTGGACAGCTCGATATCCAACCCTTCCAGCATCACGCCGCTGGATAGACGCGCCCAGTTGGGATCGCCCATCTGCTCCTCCATAGTGAAGGAGGGCGCGGCACTCCCCGGGCGCATGAGATGTGTGTAGACGCCGGCTTGTGTGGAGGACTGCATGTCCCGGCCGAGTATGCCAAGCAGGGGATAGTACAGGTTTTCGGTATCGGCCAGCCAGCTGAAGTTGCCCTGGTAGGTTTTACCTGTGAGAGTGATACGCTTTCTCTCAACACCTCCATCTATTTCGGGCTTTACATCGAGAGTTGACTCACCATTGAGACCGCCTCCTGGCTGTGTGGTGAAGAAACGAAGCGGGTTTTCAGTAGAACCCAGGGTGTATGGACTTGCAGATCCGGTGAGTGGCGCGGTGCAGAACTGGCTCTCAACAGCCATTCCTACCGCGCCTCCTATGCCAGAATAGGGCATGAGCCTGGTACTCCTTTAATCAAGGATTGTTAAGTAGGATAATAGCGTACAAAGATTAGGGACCATGTAACTAACTTATTGAAGTGACTGAGGGTGTATTAAGCTCTTCTAGCATCTTATAATTTTAGATAACTTGGTGAAATCTGACCACGGCTAGGCTTTTGTGGTATAACATACTAAAGTAAATTGTACGGAGTATCAAAATGTATGACTTGACAGTAAAATTAGATTTTGTTGCCGAAATGGGTCGATATCTAAAGGGTCGAATGCAACAAAATAATTTAAAATTACAAGATTATCTTAATCGACTTATTGGAGAAGATTTAAGTGAAGAACTGTCTGATTATGCACCAAGTGAAACTGATATGTTAATCCTAGCTGAGATTTCATATGTTGTAGAAGAGACAAGAAAGATCAGTACTCAATCCACTTGTATATACCTACCCGTGCAGTTAAGATTGAAGTTAGAGAATAAAATGGATATTAATAAAGATTCGTTATCCAGATATCTGCAAAATCTTATACAGCAGGATTTAGCTTCAATACATCAATTCCCAAATATTGAGTACCGAGACTCTAAAAATGGACAAGTAGCTTACATGGTAGATTCCCGTTTACATGTCTGGGAAGTTATCCTTATTGCAAAAGAATTCGATATGGATGCAGAAAGAGTAGCCCAGTATTTTTCAAGACCTGTGGAATGGGTTAATGAAGCCTTATTGTTTTACAAAAACACACCTGAACAAATAGACAATATCATTCTTGAAGTTAAAACGACCACCTTTGAAACACTTAAATTAAAGGTTCCTAGTTTAGAGATTTATACTACATCAAAAAAGTAAGCTAGAAAGGAATTTTAATGCCATTTCTTCTGGATGAGAATATTCCACAAGTAATCGCAGAACAAATTAATATCCATTGAGGAAATTGCAAAAGTAAGAAAAAAAACTAGGATTTGGTACTAAATCGATATAAATTACAACTTGTAAATGTTTTAGTTCACTCGAATTAACAATCAGTGACTTGAATGTAATG
>JAJZFJ010000222.1 GCA_021805395.1 bacterium | reverse complement strand
CCTGGTCAGAAACCATGCAGCGTCTATGTAGGATCGCTATCCCCAAGCAAGATTAAATTAAGTATAACAGTGATCCTAGTAGGTTTGATATGTGGGTACTTTTTGACGCTTACTTTACTACCAGGAATGAACTCATTACGGCAATCAATCAGAACCAGAATAACTCTGGCGCAATCTACCAGATTGTGATGCAGGCAAACAATGTACGCCTCCTTCATATTGCCATCACCCTGTTCAAACAGCTTAGAATAATACATCCAAATAATCCCTTTCTTGAAGCCGGTGAAGGTTTTAGTGAATTTATGGAAGTAGGACCCTGTTCCTACTGGTATATTGTGTCCAGAAAGAAATGGCCATCTTATGTCACTAATTTATATCAGCAAGGTATCAATGATAAGCGCGGTCCTTTCCAACAGCCTGGTGATAGTATAGCAGGCTGTCAAGAGTTGAGAGATGCGCTGAAACATAACCCTAAAGATCCCTATGTAATGTTAATGGATACAATTGCTAATTATATTGCAAGCGCATTTTTTCAAGACGATATCTCGCATCAAGGTACTCAGTACAGGAATTTGTCATATCGTTATATGGCTATGATTAGAGATGTTATTAAAAAGGAGCCACAAGTTGGCGAAGCTCAAGGCTTTTTAGCAGTTATCTTTCTGTATATTAGTGATACATATCGCGGTTCGGCATCTGACCATTACACATCATTAGCATTATCCGCATTTCAAAATATGCATAATCCAATGTCTTACTGGTATGACAATCATTTCTCCCTTGAATTGAGTACCTGCTACGAAGCCACTAGTCACCCCAATAAAGCTAAAGTGTTGTTGAATTACTATTTTGCTCACGAGGTTCCAGCTCTATCTACGTTTGCAATACAAAAAAAAGGAGATGGAACGGGTTCTTCTTGGGCGCCTAAACAAAGAGATAGCAGCAAAAGCAAAACAACAGTCGTTATATTCATCCAAGAAGTAGGTATTACGCTTTCTATCTACATATTTCCTTGATCAAAATCTTTCACACTTTGCATTACATGGAGGTTGTATTCCGATTTGAGAAATAAACTGCTTTACTTGGACGACAGAAATCGAGAAATATGAATATTCAACAAAAGACTGATCGCGTAGCAGAATATTTAGAAGTCAATTTTCCAGGAACTGTCGCTGGCGATATTGGATACACAATTACAACAGGACAAGCCACAACATGGAATATACCAGCCAGCCTGGCAGTGCCTGCTGGCATTGAAGCTATACACATTGAGAATTTCACTGACATAAAATCACATACAGCGTGTGTAAACTACGGCGTAAAGTTATACGTTATATCTAAAGTAGTGTGAATAAACTCGCCACCTACCCCCCTCTTCTAAACGGCGAACACTATAGATATTTTCAGCATAGACGCTAACATGAACGGAGATAAAGCTTGTCAACTGTTAAAGCATACGCGGCTCAGAACGCTACTACACCACTTGATGGGATCACCATAGAACGCCGCTCAACAAAGCCCCACGATGTGTGCATTGAAATTCAGTACTGCGGTATCTGCCATACAGATATTCATCTGGTTCGAAATGAATGGGGAGTTTCCATGTATCCTATGGTTCCTGGTCATGAGATAACAGGAATTGTAACCGAAGTAGGCGAAGATGTCACGAATTTCGAACCGGGTGATCGTGTAGGAGTGGGCTGCTTTGTCGATTCCTGTAGAAAATGCCAGGAGTGCCTTGAAGGACTGGAGCAGTACTGTGCAACTGGAATGGTGGCTACATACAACAGTAAAGATTATGATGGCACCCCAACCATGGGAGGTTACTCGGAAAAGATTGTGGTGAATGAAGACTACGTCCTGCACATTCCCGATAACCTGCCTTTAGATGCAGCTGCTCCACTGCTCTGCGCCGGCATCACTCTCTATTCTCCCCTGTCTCATTGGGGCGCAGGTCCAGGTAAGAAAGTGGCAATCATAGGCCTGGGCGGACTTGGACACATAGGCGTTAAAATTGCCCATGCAATGGGTGCTGAGGTAACAGTTCTTAGCCAGTCACTAAGCAAGAAGGAAGATGGACTTAGCATGGGTGCAGACCACTACTATGCTACATCCGATCCTCAAACTTTCACAGATCTACAAGGCAAATTTGATCTAATCATCAATACTGTTTCTGCAACAATGGACTGGAACCAGTACCTCAACCTGTTACGTCGAGATGGAGCGATGGTTGTGGTTGGAATACCAGACTCCAACATACCTATTGCAGCTTTTCCATTGGTTATGGGCAGAAAATCTCTCGCCGGCTCTTTAATAGGCGGCATAAAGGAGACACAGGAGATGCTCGACTTCTGTAGCGCCCACAACATAGCGTGCGATATCGAGATCATTCCAATACAGAAGGTGAATGAAGCCTACGATCGCATATTGAAGAGTGATGTGAAGTACCGATTTGTTATTGATATGGCATCACTGAAAGCTTAACCTCATGATTACAGCCCGTGATACACGGATCACGGGCTGCATATCATTCGCGTATTACAAAACAATAAGTCTCATAGCCGTAATGGCTCGCATTCCTCCCATCCTCGCAGTCGGGTGCTGTCGATTTATGCATGTGCCACGACCGAAAAGTTTACCTAATTTATTGCTTAGATTATAAGCATTATTTAGCAATAAGAGTCAATTGCTGATCTTTGCTCGCATGGGTTAAAACCCACGCCTGCCCAGACACGTCCACCACGTGGACGAGATGCCAGTACTGTATACTGTACGATGAATTTGTTATGGTGCACGTTACCCCATTGTGGGAAATCCTTGTTGCATAC
The DNA here is from genome assembly GCA_021805395.1 of bacterium. Lineage (GTDB taxonomy): Bacteria > Armatimonadota > Chthonomonadetes > Chthonomonadales > Chthonomonadaceae > JAJZFJ01. Next base: position 297 of record JAJZFJ010000222.1, on the reverse strand, counting down.
CAACTCGCACTCTTACCCTCCCTTAATGAGCGCTAGCGAATGGCGAGGGGAGGGTCGCGACGCAGGCGCGGGGAGAGGTGCCGAAGGCAAGGCAGCAGCAACTGCACCCGACCAGTAGTATCGGATAGAGGAAGCTGCCTATCGCATTCAGCCAACGCAAGTAGGCTTTGCGATCTCAGCATGGTTATTCAGTGCTATGCATACATCGCCAAAGTTTGCAGGCAGAGCAAAGCGGCTGTCGTCGCCATGAACAGCCCGGATTGCCCTCACCCTACCCTGATGTGAAAATCCACCTCT
>JAJZFJ010000151.1 GCA_021805395.1 bacterium | reverse complement strand
CTTCCATTTCAAGGCGCAGTTTCTCTGTGTTTACCAGATTTCCGTTGTGTGCAACTGCGATATCTCCCACAACGGAGGTGCTGATAATTGGCTGGGCATTGCACAGAACACTGGAACCGGTGGTTGAATATCTTGTGTGACCAATAGCACTGTTGCCTATGAGGTGGGCAATTGAATCTTCATCGAAAACCTGGGTAACCAGACCCATATCCTTGTGAAGAAGCAGAGACTTCCCATTGGATACTGCTATTCCTGCACTCTCCTGACCCCTGTGCTGTAATGCAAAGAGACCAAAGAAACAGATTCTGGCGACCTCTTCCCCTGGTGCATAAATTCCAAATACACCACACTCATCATGAGGCTGATCACTCACAAGTTCAAAATCATCCACATCACGAGCTGCGTGGGCATTAGATGTTTTCGCCATTCAGTATCCTCTCAACTATGTATCACACAGGCACAAACTGAAGCTTTCAATCCAGAAGAATTAACATTTTTAAACATTAACTAAATATCTATAACTTATTGTATCACCCATAACAGGTGAGAGTCAACGCAAACATATCGGCTTTCTGTACTATTACCTTCTACGTTGGGAGATAGTTAGAAACACCATAAATGGAGAATTTAAGTGAAGTTTATGGGGTACAGAGTGATTATCGTTAAGACATTTCTGGCATCTATATTGCATTTAGCGAACTGGATAGCTGCATTAGCGGAATGTGAGGGCTGGATTGTGTATGCATGTTATAAGAATAGTGGAAGGAAGCTTGCTGAATGACATGTGAACTTGCAGATAAAATCCACTTTTTAATTGACAAGCATAATTGCGAAAGGTATATTAGAACTCATCTGGGGCCCATAGCTCAACGGCAGAGCGCCCGGCTCATAACTGGTTGGTTGCAGGTTCGAATCCTGCTGGGCCCATGATACTGAATATAATATATGAATTTTGGAGTTTACAATGCGTCTGGAGAGATTCGAACTCCCGACACCCGGTTCCGAAGACCGGTGCTCTATCCACTGAGCTACAGACGCGCACGAAAAGCATGATACCATGCTGCCCTTAATGGGGTCAAGGATCTCAATTGTGCTCACCAAGAGTAGCAAACTCCTCATCTTGGCATTGATAATCCTCGTACCTCTCAGCCTGCTTCTCAAGCTATTCCATATCTCAGGTCAGTGGGAGTTCGTTTGCTCGGCAATCACACTGGTCCCGCTGGCTGGTATGCTGGGCATAGCAACGGAGGACATGGCGCGCTGGCGAGGGCCAACGGTGGGCGGGCTGCTTAATGCTACGTTTGGTAATGCCACCGAGCTGATATTCTGTACGATTGCCCTTTTCCACAACGATATTGATCTGGTGGGTGCTTCCCTGATCGGATCGATTATAGGCAATATCCTTCTCGTGCTGGGTCTGTCCGCACTCATTGGTGGCTTGCGCTACAGAGTTTTAACATTCAACCAGGTGGTGGCTCAAACCCATTCCACAATGATGACACTCGCCGTGCTATGTCTTCTAATTCCTGCAATGTTTGTGCATGCCAGCCACCATGTTTCCAATATTGCAGTACTTAATTTAAGTATTGGTGTCTCGGTGGTGCTTATATTCGTTTACTTTGCAGGACTGGTGTTCTCGCTACACACGCATGAGCGGCTGTTCAGAACAGAAGAAGAGGAGCTTGAAAAACCGGTCTGGCCGCAATGGGTATCTGGTTTGATTCTTTTTATAGCTGCCATCTGTATCGCAATCGAGAGTGATATTCTGTTGGAGACACTTTCCAGCATAGAGGTAAAATGGCACCTTAGCAGAATTTTTGTGGGCATAATTTTAATACCACTCATAGGGAATGCTGCAGAACACAGCACTGCTGTATGGATGGCAATGAAAAACAAGATGGATATCAGTCTAAATATCGCGATTTCCTCCTCAACCCAGATTGCGATGTTTGTAATACCGTTCCTGGTGTTCATGGGCCGAATCTTTGGGCATCACATGACGATTATCTTCACTCCATACGAATTGATAGCCCTTACCACAGGGACATTCATTGCCATCCTCGTCTCCATGGATGGCAAAAGCCACTGGCTTGAAGGTGCACAGCTTCTAGCGGTCTACCTGGTCCTCTCGTTCGCATTTCTGTTTGCAGCTAATTAAGTGGCAGGTGTGAGTCCGCATGAAATCTCCTTATAACCATTCAGATTATTATACAGAACCATTACCACGGAATTTCTATGCATACTCTGCTCCTGCTGCAGCGCAGAGACTTATTGGCTGTATACTCTACAGGCAGCTCGAGGATGGCAGAACTGCATCTGGGCGCATTGTGGAGACGGAAGCCTACACTCAGGATGACCCAGCCTGTCATGCATTCAACAGGCGAACCAGGCGATGTGAAGCTCTCTACGGTGCAGGGGGCCATGCGTATGTCTACTTCACATATGGTGTACATTTTTGTTTCAATGTTGTATGTGGAAGTGAAGGATGGGCTGAAGGTGTTTTAATCAGGGCTGTTGAACCATTAACTGGATTGGAGATGATGGCAAAAAACAGGGGAATTGATACATTTGAGATTCAGACCGTCCGCAAGAAGAGACTGTTGTGTTCAGGGCCAGGAAAAATCTGTCAGGCGATGCAGATAGATGGCGCGTTCAATGGGCATGATTTAACAACAGGCTGCCACTTATGGATTTCCAGAAGGCATGATGACAGCATCAAAATATTGTCAGGAGTGCGAGTGGGCATATCAAAAGCCAAAGACAGGGAATGGCGATTTATGCTTGAAGGAAGTACATTTATTTCTAAATAACTACATTACGCTATAACAAAACTAGATAGATTTCAGTTCATTTACTATTCACAAAAACGCAGTTTAAACAGCAAAAACCGTTAAAACTTTAAAAAGCGTCTATAAAACTCAGTTTGGAAAAGTTGGGTTGCTCTATTGTCTGATGATCGCCTCAGGACCAATATGCCTAAGCTTCTTGAGTGCGCGTAACTCAATCTGCCGCACTCTTTCGCGTGTGACATGGAGGCTGGTTCCAACTTCTTCCAGTGTTCTCACATATCCATCGTCCAGTCCATATCTCATCCTGAGAACTTCTTTTTCACGGTATGTAAGCTTGTCAA
>JAJZFJ010000080.1 GCA_021805395.1 bacterium | reverse complement strand
CGATCTAGGTTTTAGTATCATTGCATTCAATTTCAAAGTTTTACTGATCGGGATCTCGATGAATTCCCATTTGGGTACTTCATAATTTTTAAGCAGCGGCATAGGATTGGAAATCAGTAAGATTTGTTCTGCGTCATCCATGCTCTCTATAGTTAAAGTTGGAGCAGTTGTTATGTTGTGGAAGGTATGCAGGTAGTGAGAAAAGCTGCCATTAAAGTATGCAGTATGGGATCCTGATGTGGTAGTGATATGCTCAATTATGCCAGTATCTATTGAAACTGAAAGGATCTGTCTATCCATTGGTGTGGGATAACCAGCTGAGAAATAGACCGTCCTGTCAGATTCTGAATACCCCAAAATACGTTCTACTTCCCAGTTACCTGAGGTAATCGGCTTGGGTTTTTTTCCAGGTTCGTACAGGAAGATGTGTGCAAAGTCGTCTTTGTATTCAGTCCAGAGGAAAGAGCCATCTTTGCCTGTAAAAGTTACCGGTCCCGGGTTCACTAACCATGCGTCGTCTGTTTGGGTAAATATAAGCTTTCCAGTACAATTTTTTGGGTTCACCTGATACAGATTCATCGTATTTTGCAATCGGGGAATCTGTAGTATTAGAAGCTCACCGTTCGGATTCCACTGCATTTGGGCCAGGTAATCGTCATCATTTCGATCTATTTTCACCCATTTTGTTTGTGGCACTCCGGATGAACTCTTAAGTGAAACTATTCCAACACGTGCAGTAGGGTTCGGGTCACCTGCTTTGGGGTAGCGCATATGAATCGAAGTCATATTCTTCGAATCATAATTTGGGATATCTGCTACAGGTACACTGGACTCATCTATCTGCATATATGCAATCTGCTTACCATCGGGTGACCACTGCCATCCATCCACCGAGGCTAACTCTTCTTCGTAAACCCAGCCAAACCTGCCGTTATAGCGTGTTTCTGTACCCGTGTTGGTTATTTGGGTGATCTCTGAACTGTTAATTTTCTGTATATAGATATCCGAATTCACTACATATCCAATTGATTTACTATCTGGAGACCATTTAACATTCCGGTGCTCTCCTTTCAGCACAGTGATACGCTTTAATGTTGACTTTGCAACATCAAAGATATCCAGCTCTGTATTACCTGCGCTCGACCTTCTTGAAGGAATGTTACAGAACAGAATATATTTTTCATCAGGAGACCACTGATATCCACTGATTGCGTATGGATGACTAGTTTTTCGCTTTAGGGTTTTTTGAAGGCGAAGCAGCTTGTCCGGAGTAATCAGTGGAGTACGTTCTTGAGTATCAATATTCAATGTCCAAACAAACTGTGAGTCACTCTCGGGTAATTTGTCCAGATAACTGATGGTACGGTTATCAGACATCCAGTGAGGCTCCCTAATAGATGTTGTCTGGAAGATCTTATCCTTATATATATCGTCAAGAGTGATTTTTTTCAGCGGTTGGGGTGATTTTTGTTGTTTTTGCATATCGCTTAATACAATTCAGTTACGAATAACTCCTCTTTTACTGGTAATAGGGACGCTCTTCTAACTCTCTCCAGATGTACTGCCAGTGACTGTATATCAGCTGGACGTAAACCGGGAATTCTGCTAGCCTGTCCAAGAGAGGATGGCTTAATTCCTGTCAGCTTCTCTCTACCTTCATGCGAAAGTGAGTGAACTTTAGTGTAGTCCAAATCCTCTGGAACAGACATCTCCTCCATATGGGAAGCACGTTCTACCTGTGTGGTTTGTCGCTTGATATATCCCTCATACTTCACGTCTATTTCAAGCTGCTCACCAATTTCTTTCTCAACAAAGTCTTCGGTGGTCTGATCTGGATTGAGTGCTCGAATGAGTAAATCCAGATTATCAAAAGTTACATTCTGGCACTTGAGAAGAGATAGCAGTGAAGAGCGGTTATCATGGAGAGGAGGTCCGCCTACTGCCTCCAGTTCTGAACTGTTTGAAGGATAGAGGTACAGGGAAGAAAACCTCTCTCGCTGATATCTGACAGATTCCATTTTGCTGGTATACCTCGCCCATCTTTCATCGCTCACTAATCCCACGTCGCGCCCCACTGGAGTGAGCCGCTGGTCAGCGTTATCATGGCGAAGCAGTAGTCTGTGCTCCGCCCTCGCAGTGAGCATGCGGTATGGGTCCGAAACTCCACGTGTGATCAGGTCGTCAATCAGCACCCCGATATAACTCTGATGTCTTGGCAAAATGAGGGCTTCTCTATTCTGACACTGTAATGCAGCGTTTATGCCTGCAACTATTCCCTGAGCTGCTGCTTCCTCGTATCCACTTGTTCCGTTTATCTGTCCTGCCAGAAAAAGCCCCTTTGAGATTTTAGTCTCAAGGGTAGCTTTAAGCTGATCTGGGAATACCACATCGTACTCTACTGCATATCCAGGTCGCAGCATATCTACATTACTCAGCCCAGGCAGCGTTTTAAGAAACGCAATCTGTACATCGGCTGGCAGACTGGTAGACATGCCCTGCACATAAACCGACTGTCCGTCCCATGTCTCCTGTTCAAGAAATACTGGGTGACTCTCTTTGTCAGCAAACCTTACAATTTTATCCTCAATACTGGGGCAGTATCTGGGACCAGTTCCTTTGATCTGTCCGCTGTACATTGCTGAAAGATGGATATTTTCTCTTACAACCTTATGAGTTTCAGCATTCGTATGAATTTGCCAGCATGGTAACAGAGGACGCTGGATTGAAAGCTTTGAGTGGAGAAATGAGAACGTTCCGCATTCCTCAGATGGCTGGATGATAGCAGCTGATGTATCTATACTATTTAGAGCGATGCGCGGGGTAGTTCCGGTCTTAAATCTGCCAGTTCTTAGCCCAAGCTTTCTTAGCGAGCTGGATAGGCCCTTGCTTTCCGCTTCTCCAACACGTCCCCCGGGAGTCTTTTCGTTACCGCAGTGCATAAGTCCATTCAGAAATGTGCCAGTAGTTACCACCACGCACTGTGCATAGAGATCTCGTCCATCTGCAAGTGTGGCTCCAATTACTCTATCACCTTCAAAAATAAGGGAATCCACGCTGCCTTCAAGAAGATGCAGATTTGCAGTGGATGCGAGAACGGAGAGCATGCGCTGTGGGTACAAATCTTTGTCGGCGTGAGCGCGCAATGTTCTGACAGCTGGTCCTTTGCTGGTACCTACGGCACGGATGTGTGTGAGAGTAAAATCAGTATTAACTCCCATCTCACCACCCAGGGCATCCACCTCTCTTGCCAGATGTCCTTTTGCTGGCCCGCCTATAGAGCAGTTGCACGGCAGGTGACCGGAGCGTTCCAGACTGAGCGTAACCAGAAGGGTGCTGCATCCCATTCGTGCCGATGCCAGTGCTGCCTCACACCCAGCATGCCCAGATCCTATTACCAAAACATCACACTTTGTCAAATAGACACTCCAATCATCAAATTAGATTGATTTTACCATGTACTCATCGAGTCTATTCTTCTTTGTTTCTATTTAATGAGACATTTCGGAAATATTAAAATAGATGTATCGGCTATACATAAGTTAACCCAATGAATGCATTTGAGTTTTTAAGGCTTATTAAGTCATACTGTAATTAGTTTCACAAACTTCGGAGGAGATAGAAAAATGTATTTCGGATCCGCTTGGTATCCAGAACACTGGCCAGAAGAGCGATGGAGCGAAGACATCCGTTTAATGCAGCAGGCTCGCATGAATGTATGCAGGATAGCTGAGTTTGCATGGTCCAGCATGGAACCTTCTGAAGGTCAGTATCATTTGGACTGGATAAAACGGGCTATTGACCTGCTGCACAGCCATGGCATCGCTGTGGTTTTGGGAACCCCTTCTGCTGCTCCTCCTGCCTGGTTGACATCACGTTATCACGACACGCTTGCTTACGATCAGAATGGACATCCTGCTCAGCATGGAAATCGTTGTCACGTCTCCCCAGTCAGTGAAACTTACAAACGTTTCTGCAGAAAGATCGCAGAACAGATGGCTCTCACGTTCGGCAAAGATGAGAGAGTAATTGGCTGGCAGATAGATAATGAGTACAGCAGGGTGGATTATTCCGAGCAGGCCAGACGGCATTTTCAAATCTATCTTAAGCAGGTTTATGGAACACTGGATGCACTTAACGCTCACTGGTCTACAGCTTACTGGAGCCAAACATATTCTGCATGGGAGCAGATCCCAATACCAATTGGCGCTCACAATCCAGGACTAATGCTAGCCTTCAGGCATTTCAATACCCATGTCTGGAATGATTTTCAGAAAGTTCAGGTGGATGTAATTCGGGCACACAGCATACCTCAGCAGTGGATAACTACTAACCTTCTGGATTGGTGGGATAATTTCGATCAGTACGTCATCGCTAAAGATCTCGATTTCACCTGCTTTGACTGGTACATCGGCACTGGCAACCATGATTACAAAATGACAGCTACCGCTCTGGATGTAACACGCGGATACAAAGGGCGCAATTTCTGGATAATGGAAACTCAGCCGGGAAGTGTAAACTGGTCTGGTATAAACAATATGCTGGATCGACATGAGGCACACTGCATGGCATTCCAGGCAGTGGCGCATGGTTCAGATGCCTTACTATACTGGCAGTGGCGCTCTGCCTATGGCGGACAGGAGCAGCTTCATGGCTGTATTCTTGGGGCAGATGGTAAACCACGTCCCTTCTTCAAGGAAGTTATTGAGGTAGGGGAGGATTTTGCAAAAGTTAGTGAGGCCGTGGATGGCACATCTGTTCATAACAGCGTGGCCATAATACACTCATTTGATTCCCGGTGGGCAATAAATGGGCAAAAACACCACAAGGATTTTGACCCCATCGATCACATGAGACACTATCACTCTGCACTGATTAACAATGGTATTCAGGCAGATATTGTGAACGTAACAGCACCACTCTCCAGTTATAAACTTGTAGTTATGCCTTCCATTTGGGTTCTCTCGAATGATCAGGCAAAGTCATTCATTGAATTTGTTGAAGCTGGAGGCACACTTCTAATTACTGCCCGAACAGCACAGAAAAACGAAGAAAATGCACTGCATCCTAGTTTACAGCCAGGGCCGTTAAGGGAGATCGCTGGCGTGGAGGTTCAGGAGTACTATGCCCTGGATAAAGATATCCGCGTACAAGCTAAATGGAGTGGTATGCTCGAAGGCAAAGCACGTATATGGGCTGAATTACTTAATCCGTTGTCTGATGCTACTGAGATTGTGGCAAAATATGGCGCATGTAACGGGTGGCTGGATGGTGGAGCTGCTGTAACCAGGCATCCAGTGGGCGGCAACGGCGGCAGTGTGATCTACTGTGGCGCATGGCTGGATGCGGATCTACAGAATGCTCTCATGTCATGGGTAATAGAGCAGGCACATATAGCACCATTAGTGCCCAACATTCCCGACGGAGTGGAAATTGCTCAGCGTTCCAGCGACACTGGGAAATGTGTAACTTTTGTTATGAATCACACTCCTGAGAGGCAAAGTCTTGAGATTAGTTTCTTAACAAATGGTGCTGAGGAGCTTTTGAGCCAAACTACTACGCAATCTTCAGAAGTGAAACTGGAAGGATATGAGGTGAAAGTTTATCTTCAGCAAATCTAAGAAGTTAACAATTCAATGACTGCCTGAGAGCTAATGCAGAGTGCCTGGCAAGCCAATCTGGTACCCGTCTGGAGTTGTCCCTCCAAGTCCAGACGGTCCCTTTCGGGAGGCTCCATTGGAGTGAGGTAACACTCTCCGGAGAGCACTTCAACCATACAGGTTGTGCAAGCACAGTTACCACCACACTCATGCGGGATATCTAAATCTTGCGAGAGAACACAATCCAGCAGGGTATCACCTTTGAAAATGGTCAAAATTTTATGATACAAGTTATCCCCCCGCCTCAATCTGTATACATAACGTCGGAATATGAAGTGACTACCTGACTAATGATTTGTATTTGCAACATGGTAGATATATACCACTTTAGATTTATCATCAAGTTTTACAGCAGAGAGATGTTGACCTGGAAGAGCTGAAAATGAGTTATCATCTAAATTTACCAGATGCGTATTGATCAATTCCAATCCAACACCATTGCAGAAAAATTCATTGTTTTTGAACATATAGGGACCTGATGGCACTGCATCTCTTCCATTTTGATCCAGCTTTACGAGTGAAGAGATACCGTTAGTGCTCATTTTACCAAAGATATTAGATATGAAAGTACCATGTTGTCCATTTTCAATTTGCACGGCATGGCGTGTATCGTTGAGGCAGGTATTATTTTCAACAGTAGAATATCTTGAATATCCGAGCCACATTCCAAAATTAGAGTTTGAACAGTTATTACCTTTGATTAGCGTGTGAGAAACAAAATCTACCTCAATAGCGTTATTGGGACTAAAAGAGCAGTTATTACCAACTATAGTGTTGAAATCCGAACTGTATTTAGGAGGTACAGGACTGGAAGGTGATACTCCTCCCAGATTATCCCGAATGAAAATTCCATCTCCTCCATAACTTAGGTCATTATTTTTGATGAGGTTATGCATGCTTCCATGTTCAATACATACACCCGCGGAATCTAGTGTCTGAAATCCACTTTCTCCTTGATGTTCCGCACCTGCCAGGGTGGTACACCATCTGGCAATATTTTTGATGAAGAGGTTATTGGATGCATTCCATAAGTGTAATCCCCAGTTGCTATTGTGAGAGAATACTGAATCTTGCACAACGCATCCATTACTGCTTATCAGATCTAAGCCATCCCACTCGTACCTGGCAATACACTTGAGAAATTCACACTTAGTGGATTGAATTGCTAGAAAGCCCCCACCATGAGTGTCCTGAGGGTTCATTCCGCTCTCATCAATTACAGTCCCTTGTTTCAGGTTTCTATTAAGAGATGAGTTACAGTTACATAATATTACATGAGAACAGTTTTTTAGAGTTATGCCCCACCTAAAACTGTTTACATTACAGTTTTTCAATGTTATGTTTCGTGCATTTGAGATTAAAATTCCTGTACCCGTACCATCCCCATGCAGAGTGACACCTTTCAGATCAACCGTATAGTTGCTGCCGGTGATTTTGAGCAGATACTTTCCATAGGCACCTATTTTATATACTCCAGGGATGAAAGCAGCGGGGTGGTTAATTACTATACTGTGTGTGATTGGTAGCTGAGTTAACATGATTGATTACTACTTAAAGTGTGTCGAAATTTATGTGAGTATGAAGCACATACTAAGTATCCTATCAGGATCCATGCGGTGCCAGATAGCCTGGGCCACCTAGTCTGGCAAGATATGGTGGAGGGGGGCTTGCAACAACTACACCCAATATATTCTTTTCTGGCAGAGGACCAAAAACCCTGCTGTCCTCGGAGATAGGAAGATTATCTCCCAAAACCACAACATAACCTTTAGGTACAGTGAAAACATTTTTCACGCCTTTTGGGGTATCTACTTTAGTCTGTTCATAGTAATCTGACAGACCAGTCTGCAGAGCCTGATCTTTAACGTCAGGAAAAGTTCTGTCTACCAGTTCTCCTGGCAAACGGAAAATTCGTTTGATGATAACGTCATTTCCCTGCTTGATCAGGACTACATCATTACGTTTCAACGGGGGTGAAAGAAAATCTCGTCTGCGTACTAATACTACCTGACCGTTATTATAGGTGGGGTACATTGAAAGACCATGAACAACACCCATTCGGAATGTGCTAACAAATGCCAGCACTACCAGTATGAATACAATAACAAAACTGACTTGTCGTCGTGCTGCCGGTGACAATAATATACTCCCCTGCGTGTAGATCCAACAGATATACTACGCTGCCAGCAGTATACCTCTCCATTTTGGACAACTGCAATATATAAGGAGATCGCCTTCCATTGACCGAGTTTAATTATTTACATCTCTCTACAAAGGGTGTTAACATTACCATATTGGTTCTCATTATGGTAATATTCTTGCTCGTGATCGGTTTTTTTTATTTACTTGGCAAGATACGCCAGCTAAAGAGCAGAATAGATCGACTACTTCCTAACGGTGCATCTGATCTTGAAAGCTCACTCGTGGGATACATGAACAGGGTCGATGAAGTGGAACAGAGGGTTTCGCCTCTGGAAAAGCTAGTAACTCAGATCCAGGGTGAATTACCTCTATTTATTCGCTATTCTGGCCTGGTGAGATATAACGCATTCGAAGATGTCGGTGGGGAACAGAGCTTTTCTTTAGCCCTGCTGGATTCTCTGGGCGATGGTCTTATTATTTCCGGTGTGTATAGCAGAAGTGATGTGAGAGTATATGCTAAGTCAATACAAAATGGAAGACCATCTCACAATTTGTCTCAGGAAGAGATGAATGTGTTGAGAGATGCATCCAGAAAACCAAAGGAATAGTTTATGGCATCTTCAGTAGAGGAGACTGCACTTATATTAAGGTGTAAGAGGGGGGAACGTCCAGCTTTTGATGCCTTAATAAGAATGCACGAACGCCGTATATACAACCTTGCCTATCGACTGTGTGGTAATTATGATGAGGCTAGTGACATCAGTGTAGATGTTTTTATGCGTCTTTTCCAGGCCATAAAGCTCTTTAGAGGAGATTCCAATTTCACAACCTGGTTATTCAGAATTGTCACGAATGTCTATTTAGACAGACGAAAGAAGATGAAAAACCGGCAGCATCTTTCAATTGAAGAGTATATAGAAACTGAAGAGAGCAGCATGGCTAGACAGGTGGAAGATCCAGGACCGACCCCTGACAAGATAGCTGAATCTGATGAAAAATCAGCTATTCTGCAGGCAGCCATTTCATTATTGCCAGACTATCAGAGAGCAATGATAGTGCTCTATCATACTGAGGGACTCTCGTATGAAGAGATAGCTGAGGTATTTACCCTGCCTATTGGAACTGTAAAATCACGATTGAATAGAGCAAGGCTTTCTCTGAGAACAAAACTCGAACCTGACAAGGAACTATTCTAAAAAGAGCATCGTCCAACCAAGTGAATTTATTCCGCTAACTCATTATTGAGAGAACCTGGACAAAATAATGCAGTGTGAACAGATACAGTCTAATTTTTCTGCACTCCAAGAAGACCAGTTGGATGCAGCAATGAAATTGAAGGTAGAAGGCCATATTTCGGATTGCAAGAGCTGTAATGATGTGTGGGAATCTTTCAAAACCACATGGACTGCTCTTGAGGCAATACCCATGGTTGAAGCCCCAATATTCTTGCATGCCAGAATCATGGACAGCATTGAATTTGATACCAAGAGTAGCGAGCCATGGTACAGCCTGTTTATATCACGGTTGAAATTGCTGGTAAAGCAGCCTATGGCTGTTGGTGCCACTGCCTGCGCACTTATTGCAGCGATGGTTGGATACAAGATAGCAAACACTCAGCAGGCTTCTCTTGCACCTTCTCTTTTCTCGCACTCCCAAGCAATGGGTATTGCTGCTGCTAAAGCTGACTGGATGCCTACGCACAATGGAACCCTTGAGGTTATAGTAACTGCAAACAATGCTGGAAGTGGTGATGTAATTGGGAAACTTACCCTTATTCGCCTTATGCCGGACAATTTAACTACGGTTGTTAATTCGGCAAAGGTTGATCTCACCAGAGGTGAATCACGAAAAGTAGAGTTGACCGGTGCTGATCCAAATGATCTGAGCCAGTACAGATTATCCATAACCACTCCGAATGGTCAATCGACTCCTATTGAGATTTCTAACATCAAATAGGGAATTTTACTGATACACTATTCCTATGTACTGGAATAAGATAACTTATCAGATTGGGGGAGTTTTATCAATGCATAAAACTCCCCTTTTGGTTTGGGGTATAAACCGAAAAAAGTTGATTACGTATTTCCCCGGTTGTAAATATGATTGCAGGAAACAGGTGTAAATACACTGCTTATCTCGTTGGGTAAAGGTCTTAATAACAGTTGTATGTTTAAATTCATAACCTATGAAGTTTCACTTCATATCATGATTTCATAACAAGTCAAATCTGCTCCTCATGTGCTTTGTATGTGATATAATGCTCCAACCAGATAAAGACAAACAGCCAGTCGAAGCACTTGGAGGTGATTGCAACTTGGAGATCCGACAGATACCTGTTCGACACATATTACCAGATCCAGATCAGCCACGCAGACAGTTAAATGAGGAGAGTTTGCAGGGATTAGCAGACAGCATTCGGCAGCATGGCCTTCTATCTCCTATCACAGTTGTACCAGCCGAGGAAGAGAATAAATATACAATCCTGACTGGTGAGAGAAGATGGAGAGCAGTTTCATCACTAGGGAATGAGTTCATCAGCTGCATAGTCAAAAACTCCTCAGAAGACACCAGATTAACAGAACAGCTTATTGAAAACCTTCAGAGAGAAGATCTGCAGCCTCTGGAAAAGGCCCAGGCAATCAAGATAATTAGCAAAAACCTCAACCTTACCAACCGGGAGGTTGCCCGAAGATTGGGGATGTCTGAGAGAACGGTCGGTTATCTTCTGGATCTGCTTGATTTACCAGAAGAGATTGGTCAGGCAGTAATATCCAGTCCTAACCGACCATCGGATGGACAGATTACTGAAAAGCATGCCCGTTTTTTGAAGCAGCTTAACTCAGAGCCTGAATTGCAGTCCGCCGTGGTGGATAAGGTGCGACAGGAGAAATTGAGCGGTGAAGCCACTGGGAAAGTGGTGAGAGCTCTTAAGCACAATCCAGATGACAGAGACGAGATACTTGAGAGTGCTACGGACCACCTTAGCAGGTTTTTCGAGAAGGACACCACCGATGAGCATTCGGAGGACTATGCACTACCTGTGAAAGAGGCACCTTCAGCCCGCAGAATACTCGATGTGTTGTCCCAAATTTCAATCTATCAACCAGAGCAGATGCCAGTTCAAGAGGTCAGGCAACTACAGGATGCGCTCATCTCGCTGCAATTGGCTACAGAATCGCTCATATCACAATGTCGTAGAAAACTTGGAGAGTAGTAATGGCAACGGAATATTCTTTCGATGTAGTTTCTCGTGTGGATATCACAGAAGTTAAAAATGCTATCGATCAGACAGAGAGAGAGATAAGTACCCGCTTCGATTTTAGAGGTACTGTCAGCAGCATAGAGCTTTCGGAAAATGAGCTTAAAATTCATTCCGATGATGAGTTCAAACTGGAGCTTTTACTGGAGATTCTTCGAACCCGCCTGGCAAAGCGCAATGTCTCTTTGAAATCGCTGGAATATGGAAAGGTCGAATCAGCGATGCGGAATAGTGTTCGTCAAACAGTCACCTTGAAACAGGGAATTCCGACAGACGAAGCGAAGCGTATTGTTCGAGAGATCAAGGCAAGCGGATTGAAAGTGAATGCACAGATTCAGGGTGATCAGGTGAGAGTGTCCAGTAAAGACAAAGATTCGCTGCAGAATGCACAAAAACTTATTAAGTCCCTGCCTGATCTGGTATGTGATGTAGAGTTTGATAACTATCGATAGAGAGCAAGGGAATAGATGAAAAAAGGGACAGTTGGGGAAAGGAGAGAAACCCAACCGTCCCGAGGAAGGTGAACTCGAATCATTTACTATCTTTGGTTATTTATACGGAAAACTTTAGCTGAATATAGCCCAAAAGAAAAAAATGATAATTATTGTCTGTTCAGCAATGAGCAATCTTTCTGAACATTTGAAATAGATAGGGATGTTATAATGTCTGATTCCTCCTCGTCACTCCCCAAGTTAGTTCTCATAGATGCATACAGCCTCCTGTTTAGAGCATTTTTTGGCAGTCAGAATTTTACAACTGCCGATAACAGACCCACAGGTGCGCTGTATGGCTTTACCAACATGCTGTTTTCGATCCTCACAAGTGAGAAGCCAGAGGCAATCGTCGTGTGTTGGGATGCACACAGCCCCACACTTCGCAAACAGGAATTCGATGCGTACAAGGCACATCGTCCTGATACCGATGACAGGCTCATTCAACAGATGCCAGTTGCACGAGAGTTGGTGAAAGCCTTTGGCATTCAGTCTGCTGAGCTGGATGGATATGAAGCTGATGACCTTATAGGTACCTTGGCCGAGCGAGGCGGTAGAGATGGTTATGAGGTAGCTATATTCACGGGTGATTCAGACCAGCTACAGCTTGTGGGAGGCAATACAACTGTCAGGATGACTGTGCGAGGTGTATCGGATATTAAAGTCTATAATGCCGAGGCTGTGTATGAGAGATATGGAGTAACGCCAGTCCAGATAGCAGACTATAAAGCCTTAACTGGCGATACATCGGATAACATACCTGGCGTACCTGGGATTGGCGAAAAGACGGCATCCTCTTTGTTGCAGAAATTCGGTGATCTCGAGACACTATTACAAAAGAAAGAAGAAGTCACTCCGCCTAGAATTCGAGGCCTTTTAGAGCAGTATGATGAACAGGCCAGAATATCACGACGTTTGGCTACAATTCACAGGGATGCTCCGATCGATTTGAAGATTGTCCATTACGAACCCACTTCCAAAAACAGAACAGAGCTTAAAGCACTATTTGAAAATCTGGAATTCAAATCCCAACTTTCACGTGTATCGCAACTTCGAAATGGAACTGAAGATGTAGAAATTGACGAGAAGCCGTTGGGCAAACTGGATGTCTCGTTTCATGTAGTAAAAACGGATGCTGAGTTATTGGAAGCGATAGAGGCTTGCGAAAAAGCGAGTCTTG
>JAJZFJ010000171.1 GCA_021805395.1 bacterium | reverse complement strand
AGTTGGAGGTTGCGTTGGTATCTCCGAAACGAATCTGTACATTTCCTCCCACAATTGGAGATACTCCAGCGACTGTCTGCTTGAAGTTTTGCTGGATGAACTCCGCTTGCTGTAAAGTTAAGCGGTTGGGAGCTACAGGAGGAGCGGGTACCCCATTACTGCTGGTAGCGGATGCACTGCTCGCAAGAGCTGCAGCAGGAGCGATGTGCATTTTGGGAGGTCCATTCCAGATGGCTAAACGGTTTGTACCTAGCGAAGCTACAGTCTGCTGAATGTGAACAGCAGCACCCTTGCCAATTGCAACAACCAGTATGGTAACACCAACACCGATAATGATGCCCAGCATAGTGAGCAGTGTTCGCATTTTGTTGCCGATAAGTCCTCTTATCGAAACCCGGAAACACTCTATTAAATTCATAATTCATCCCGTATAAGTTTTATTTCTGAGATGCGAGATCAGGCTGTCTGTAATTCCTGATGTTCTCTCCTCATCTCCTCGACAATATCCTTTGCAATCAGTCTGCTTTCCACGGCTTCATCTCGAAGTACACGTCCATCTTTAATAGAGACCATGCGTTTGCAATGGCGTCCTATCTCTGGTTCATGTGTAACCATAACAATGGTAATGCCTTCGTCGTTCAACTCCTGAAAAATCTGCATCACCTCTTCACTCTGTAAACTGGCTAGGTTACCTGTAGGTTCATCAGCCAGGATTAACAGAGGATCGGATGCCAGGGCGCGAGCGATGGCTACACGCTGCTGCTGTCCACCGGATAACTGGTTTGGTTTGTGATCCAGCCGGTTGCCTAACCCCACTCGCTCAAGAGCTGCGGTCGCACGCTCGGTTCTGTCTTTACGCCTGCCGTACACCATTGGAAGCTCCACGTTTTGAAGCGCGGTAGTGCGGGCTAGAAGGTTAAATCCCTGGAACACAAATCCTATCTTTTTATTACGCACATCTGCCAGCTCGTAGTCATCCATTTCGGCAACTTCTAAGCCATCCAGAAGATATGAGCCAGATGTGGGAACATCCAGGCATCCAATGATATGCATAAGTGTGGATTTTCCCGAGCCAGATGGACCCATGATAGCTACAAACTCGCCGGGATAGATATCTAAATCTACCCCAGCGAGCGCATGTACTGTCTGGTCACCCATCACATAGGTTTTCTTGATATCCCGCAGACTTAACATCGCAGGAGCTAACTCGTTATTTGTGGTCATTTTTTGGCTGGTGCTTTCTTTTTACCACTGGTGAACGGCGAGTTGTTTCCTCGTCTGTTAGCCTGGTTGGAAGTCTGAGCTCCAGCCAGTTCAATGATTTGTCCCTCTTTAAGACCACTCTTAACTTCAGTATTTATACCGTCGCTGCCACCTACTGTCACAGCAACTGGAGTTACGGTCTCTTTTCCATTCACAGTGTGAACGACATTCACAGACGCACCATTCACCTGAAGCTGAATTGCTTCTGACGGAACCAGCAGTACGTTATGATGATGAGATACATCGATTGTGACGTTTGCTGTCATTGATGGTTTGAGTAGGTCCGATTGATGATCCAGCTTAATAGTGACATCGTATGTAACAACGCCTTGTAGGATTGTTGCGCCTGCAGCTATTTTGCTTACGGTGCCTTTGAAGTTCATGTGTGGGAACGCATCGACTGAACAGTCTGCCTCCTGGCCAAGCTGAATCTTGCCGATATCAGTCTCGTCCACGTAGGCATCTACCTGAAGCTTGTGCAGATTTGCCACTACGATGAGTGTTGGTGCGGAGAGACCGGCTGCAAGAGTTTCGCCCTGCTGTTCGGCAAGCTGGAGAACTGTACCAGTGATTGGTGAGCGGATTATGGTTTTTGCCAGCTCATCCTTGTAGTAAGCAACCTGCTGTCTTGATACTTCCACAGCCTGCTCTGCCTGGGCTACATTCGCGGCTTTCACGGCATCATTCGCCCGGTTGCCTAGGGCAAGCTGAAGGGCAGCCTGTGCATTCTTGACTGCAGATCTTGCACTCTGAGCATTCGCCTGACTTGCTGCCACGGAGTATGGTTCGGCTAGTGCTGATGATAATGCTGCCTGATCAGATGCAACAGTCTGTTGTGCCTGGGTCACTGCATCTTTAGCAGTTTGAATGGATGCATCCACCTGCTGCTGAACTAACATCACATTTTGCTGCGCAGCAGAAACCAGTGATCTGTCAACAGTATCCTGAGCCTGGGCAGTATCCACCGCACTCTGTGCGACAAACCCCTGCTTTAGTAGGGATTTATCACGAGTGAGAGTAAGGTCTGCATTTGTTGCATTTGCCTGTGCCTGGGTTAACTGTTCATTGGCGTTGGCAATCTGAAGGTTTGCGCTTTTGTCTGTCTGATTCTGTTCAGATATTGCAGTCGTAAGGGCAGCTTTGGATGCGCTGAGCGTAGCTCGTGCCTTCTGGATGTCGGTTGGTACCTGTGCCACCTGCAGACTGGCAGTAGCATTGGAAGCGACGACTGCGGACTCTGCACTGTGCAGCTGTGCTTCAGCCTGAAGAACGGCTGAACTTACCTGCGTATGGGTTTGACTTACACTTGCCAGCTGCTGCTGCAGACTTGCCTCGCTCTCAGCAAGACTTGCTTCAGACTGCTGAAGCTGAGCACGCATATCCGGCAGATCTAACACCGCTATGGTCTGACCAGCTTTTACCTTGCTTCCCACATCGGCATAGAGATGCTGAATGGTACCGGTAATTTGAGAACCGATATTAACCTGTGCTCCAGTCTGAGCATCCACACTGCCAGTTGCAGTGATGGTCTCAGTGAGATCGCCCCGGGTGACTGGAGCAGTGATCATTACGCCAAGTGGATTTGCTGCAGGATGTGCAGCATCCCACCCCCACCAAATAAGTCCTACAGCTACAACTACACCGCACACAGTATAAATATTTCTATTCCTACGCCGTATGTTGCGCCTCACGGCTGCACTTGTTGCTTGAGCAGATGCCATATAAAAAACACTCCTGAAATTTCTCACAGCATCCTGCCAAATATAATTCTTTGCTGGCGGCATGCGTAGAGAATGGATAATTCGCCTAAAGTTCAGACGCGATACCTTTGTTTCGGTTCCGCATGATTTTGGTGAATATTGTAATTATCAGTTATAGTTAAGAGGTTTTTCAATCCACACTTACAGATAAGTATACGAATGATAGATAACAAAATTAGATAGCATGGTGATAATTTCTTTTTTTCACATCTGGTATCCCGGTGTTATTCACCAGAGAGATCCAACGTCTCCTGAGTTTTCATCTTCTGCCTTGCAGCTTTGTAACCAAGGAGTGATGCTGGATGCTGTGTGGGAAACTGAGCTTTTACATTCCCTAGCAAAAGATCTGATACGGTGAGGATTTGAACTTTAGGATAGTCAATCCGGCCAGCATCGGTCCAAAATCCCTCTTTTATGGCCTCTCTATACATGGAATCTGTAACGTCCCCCATACAGATAAAGAAACCTATAGCCGCCTTTTCCCTCGTAACTACATGGCAAAAATCCCTAATTTGACTAAGCTGAATTTTTCCTCCTTTTACCTGGACGACCACACTCTGAGCTGTATCGTCCAGATCAAAAAAATTGAGCCTGCCATCAATTCCACCATCTGCCCCTTTTTTAGTAACTGGATACGCACCAATAAGAGTGCAGGCCCAGATCTGGAATCTGTACGGATCAATTTCAAAAAGCTGTCTGGCACTCTCATAATCTGTAGGGAAACCATCCACATAATCTACATCTTTTAAATCCTCAAAAGTGTTCTCCATGCGTGATTTAATCACAGCAATGGCTACTGCAGTTATATCTATCCCAATCCATTTTCTTCTCATTTTGTGTGCAGCAGTGATAGTGGTACCACATCCACAAAACGGATCGAGTATTACATCACCAGGATTGGATGAGGCTTCAATAATGCGTTCCAGTAGAGCTTGAGGTTTTTGAGTAGGGTATCCCAGCGATTCTTTTGGAGAGATCTGGTGGATGTCATCCCAAATGTCTGGTACTTTTTCTCCAGGGTTTTCATCCAAATAACGTTTATAACGCGGATATCCTGTTTTTGAGTATACCAATCGACCTTCTCTTTCCAACTCCTCCATTCTATCAATTGCATATATCCAGCATCTAGTAGGAGGAGGTGTCTTTCCTTTCCAGGCATAAATTTGTCCTTTGGATGCTCTTTGCATTGAGGCAGTTAGATTATCCAAACTGTACCGTCTTCCTGTCTGCTCTTCTACATTATTATATGTGGATTCAATGTATTCTTCTCTTAGTGGACGGTAGATCTGATTCCAGGTTTCTGAGCCTTTTTTCTTTACATAACAAAGTATAATATCGTGAATAGAACCAAATTTTCTCTGCACATTGCCTTTAGAATTTACCCTCTTCCACACAATTTCATTCTTAAAATTGAGAGGAGAAAAAATAGCATCGAGGATAATTTTCAAATAGTGACTGGCTGTGGGATCGCAGTGTAGATATAATGTTCCAGTGTCTTTTAGCGTAGAATGCATCTCCACTAAACGAATTGCCATCGCCACTAGGTAAGCCATGATTGGAGATTCTCTTAGAAACTCACGGAGTGCTTTAACAGTGATTACAAGGTTTTGATTTGGACAGGTAGTGATTAATTCCTTGTATAATGCCTCAGTCTCTTCTGTCCATGACCATGTGTCTTCAAATGCCTGCTCCTGTGCAGCACTTGTTTTACCAGTTCGATCTTTGAAAAGTACAAAATAATTGCGGTTACTGTTGAATGGAGGATCCAGGTAGATTAGATCAACACTGTTTTCAGGAATACGATTTCTATCCCGAAGAACCGATAGGTTATTGCCGAAATAGAGTACGTTAGTTTTCATTAATAATATTATCCATGGTTCAATTTCCTAGTATATGTTACCTTCAACAACTATGCAATATGCAAAATCGCTGAGAGTACTGGCTGCTATGCTCTAAAGTATGGGGCAATCTTGACTCACACACAGCTTGTCTATTACTTCAATTGAAAGAAGGCGGGTCAAAATATGCCTGCCAGTTCTAGAATGCACCACCTGTTCCAGCACCAAGGCTTTGCCCTAAAGGACCTCTCGCAAATGCGCGCTGCACGGGGAAAGCTGTGAGTGAGATTGTGAAAAAGATAGAGTTTTGAGGTGCAAAACCACCCTGGGTGTTGGTGTAGGTTAAGCTAGCAGTTAGGCAGTCCCAGTTATGAGTGATCTGCAGGTTACTGCTTTGAATTAAATTGGTTAAACCATTGTATTGCAGCAGCCCCAGGATTCGCCAGTTTCTGCCGAAGGGAATGCTGAATTGTGTGCTAAGACTGGTTAACTTTCGCCTGATACCTGGTTCATTTGGATCGATATCACTTGCTATGTCTATAGCGAGATTATGTGGCCCTCGAAATCTCAGCAGATTTGTGAGACTGTAGAAGTGGCCAGTGTTGGGGTTAAATGTCTGCGTGGTATCCAACCTGAATGTGTTGTTCGGATGCCACATCATCTGTGTAGTTAGTACCTGCCATGGATTGCTGCCACTCTGCCCGCTGAGATCATAACCTGTTCCTGCTGTAAGCTGAAAGTGACTATCCTCCAGATACCCCGCCTGCATCGTAATGTAGTGAGACCGTCTGAGCTGGTCAAACAGGAACGGTGTGGCACCTTCAGGTTGATCGTATGTGTAGGTGAGATCGATGCCTGAGCGGCCAAGCAGATGCTGCCGCAGCCTTGTAATATCGTGCACACGATACTCGGCAGCTCCATCACCATAGAACCTCTGTTCCACTCCACCTTGAGTCACTATCTCAGTATGACCTTTAAGCAGCTCCAGCTGCTGGAGATTGAATGCCATCAGAAATCGGTCTGTGTTTACATTGCTGCTGCCCTCTGAATACATCCCGTAGCCGAATGTGAAGTCAGTAGGGATATGTCTCAACCAGCCGCGTTTATACGAGATGGTATCGGTGTCGACAGTTAACTCGGGAAGTTTCTCCAGGCTTCCTCCGAAGTTACCTCCAGTTTGCGGTCCAATTGCTGTGGTGTCATTTGCATCCAGAGTGTACTGGTAGTCTCGGGCTATATGCTCCAGTGTGAAGCTGCTGTTTAACTGTGCGGTTCTGCTTACTGATGCTGCTATGCCGGACCCGGTAGTAGATAAAAGATGTGTAAAGTTTAAAGCATAAGTGAGGCTGTTAGATGTGCTTCCTTTGCTATCAAACTGATATGTTTGTGTTAAGTTGCTGGCAAGCTGTGCTGTAGTGTAGTTACTGCTGGAGTTTGTATTCAGATTAAGAGAAAGGCTGGAGGAGTTGCCATGTACTGCATCGTTATGATTTGCCTGGAAGGAGGTAGTTTGCGTATAAGAGCCTCCAATCCCATTGCCCACAAATCCGCTGTTTCGCTGGATCTCCTCATCGAAGGCGATGTGGTTTGAGCCTCCAATAGACTGCTGATGCTTAATACTTGCTGTGAAGTTGCTTCCGTAGCCAGATCCAAAGTAACCCTGAATGGCAATGAGACCACCGTTGGTTGGCCCTATTCCCAAGCCGGTTCCTAACTGCTGCAAACCATGTGGTGCGTTGCCATACCCATACGCATTAAGAAGCACCCCATCTCCAGCAGCATTACCCTGTGAATATTCGTTCCCTCTCTGTTGTTTGCCAACTGCGTATTCCTGCTCAAGCCTGTAACCGGGACCGAGTTTTTGTGTGAGGTTTAGCTGTACTAAACCTGCTGCTCTGTCGCCAACCGCATATTCATAGGGAATATGAACATAGTATCCTTCAACCTGGTTTTGCCCGAACTCGGGGAAATAGCTCACACGTGGTCGGTTAGGCAGTCTGTTCACCAGGGGGATTGTTAAGGTGGGCAGCGTAATTAACTTAACATTAAACAGTGTGATTGAGACACGGTGCAGCACTATCTTTTTATGCGCAATTACCGTTACATGTGCAATATGAAGGTCGTAATGAGGGTGAGGTTCTATACATGTTGTTGTAGTAATATCGTCACCAACGAAATCTCCGAAGGAATCTCCATAGAGATTTCCACCACGTATATTCACAGGCTGAAGGATCTGATTGTTGAATAGTGAAGGTTTTAGCGAACCATATACATTGAACAGTGCGAAATGCTTGTCGGATGGTCTGAACCGGATGAGGTCAGCACTTGCAGAGATGCCAGACCCTTCGATATGAGCATTCCCGGTAAACGTGAGAGTACCCTTCAGGTTACCGTCCAGATCGTTTGAACTAAGCGTATAATCCTGATAGTGAACAACAATTCCACCTCGCACTTTCACCTGACCATCTGGACTTAAATGTGCGGTGCCAGGTGCGTTAAAATGGATAGTGGGTTTATATGGGCCGGCTGGAGTTTGTGCAAGTGCAGTATTGGCGGAAAGCAGGTACAAACATAGCCATGAAATGAAGTTTAGCCTTGATGAATGCTTTAGCATTTTAGAACCATCTGATTATTGTGCAGAGTTGCATTCGCAACGGTGATCTCCAAAGATGCACTTAGCTTGGTGATTGAGTTCGCACTCTCTTCATCATTTCAACCAGGAGTGTTTGGGAGGACCTGCTAGATATACCTGCTGAATTATGTGAATTGGATTATACCTTCTTATAAGTGATTTCTCGTGAATTAGACCGCAGGTTACGAAAGCAGGGGCAATATGTATCTTTTAAGAGAGCGTAGGGTGAGGGCAATCCGGGCTGTTTGCAGTGATGCTAGCCGCTTTTGGCCTCTCCCCGTACGTTGGCGAGACCCTCCCCTCGCCATTCGCTTGCGCTAATGAAGAGAGGGTGAGAATGCGGGTTGGAGAATGGTAATGGCGCAATGTGTGAGGAGTTGTGTTCTACAAGGTTGAAATCCAGTTCTGAAGAGGATGAAAGTCCTTCTCCATAAGGCTTTGCGATAGGACTTTGAAATGCATGCCCCATCATTCCGCTCACCATCTGCGGCATAGCATTAGCAAGGAACATGCAACCTAAAAAGTAGGATATAGTGTGCCCGTTTCATGTGAAGATCCTCCTTTATTTCTGTTCGGAGATAAATTTGTCGGTGGTTGACACGGTCCCACGCTTTGGAAATATGTTTTCTGTTAGAATTTTGTGTACTTTTGCATCTCCATCGAAACATGCATCTGCAATAATTGTCATCTTGTAATCCATGTCGAAAGCCCTTGTAACTGTTGAAAGCACAATGCCGCTTGTAGATATACCGAATAGCACCAGGTTTTCAATTCCTCGGGACCGGAGTGTAAGGTTTAGGTGGTTCTCTGTGAATGCCGAAACACGCTGTTTATAGATCACCAGGTCACCTGGCTGAAAAATTGTACTGTGGAATTCTGCTGATGGGCTCCCTTTAACAAAAAGGTTGTTCTGTTTTGCCTGAAGAAATGGTGTGTCTGCATCTGAAATTTCTGGATGTCCTTCAGAAAATCCAAGCCCTATATGGATGAGTAGGTACTGTTTCGCTCTGGCAAACTCCACAAGCTTTGATGCATTGGGAATAACACTATCATAGCCGTCTCCCATGGCTAGTATCCCTTGTTGTAGATCAAGAGTGAGTAGTGCAGTTTTAGATGGGTCAAGTTTCATTTGACTGTTCCTTTAAGTGGGTTTAACGGGTATAAGCCCCATTTCCTGATAGATTGGGCGTATGATTGAATGCACTTTTGGCATTTGCAGAGTGAACCAGAACGAGCCTAGTAGACACATTGATCCGGTGATGATAATGGTGTTTGGTGCACCAATCTTTTGTGCCAATACCCCAGTGAGCAGACTACCAAGTGGTGCAGATCCGAAAAAAGCCATCGCATAATAACTAATGACACGGGCACGTATGTCTTCTGGTACAAGAGTTTGTATTATCATATTGCTGGCAGAAGTGCTCTGCATCATACCAAAACCTGCCAGCACCATAAGCAGAAGTGAAAAGGGTAATAGATGGGAGCATCCAAACAGGATTAATGCGATACCAAGAATCGCAGAGCTCACCTGAAGCATATGCGTTAAGCCAACCACTGTTTTTCTTACTGCTAGTGAAAGAGCCGATACAAGTGCTCCAAACCCGGAGGCACCAGTAAGCCAGCCCACTGTGTAGGGTCCTCCATGAAGAATCCTTGCAGCAAAGATAGGCAGTAAGACAATATAAGGATAACCAACTAGACAGATAATTATGATGAGCAGCAGGATTGTCCTAATAGGTATGAAACTGCAGACGTAATCCCAACCTTCCCGCATCTGTTTGCTCAAGTTGTCTACGGAGCTAGCTGCTTCCACTGTCTGAATTTTCATTAGACACAGTGATAAAATGACAGCTAAATAGCTTATTGCATCTATAAGAAAACATCCACCTTCTCCTGCTAGCCCGATAATGATACCTGCCAGTGCAGGTCCAACCAAGCGGGCACTGTTAACTACTGTTGAGTTCAATGCTATGGCGTTTCCAAGATCATTTCGATCTTCTATCATCTGCACAAAGAATGAATTGCGCCCAGGAGCATCAAATGCAGTTATCAGCCCCTGAATGATACTGAGCATGATTACTTCGTGGATAGTTATAATATGTCGAAGAGTTAGCACAGTGAGGATAAACGACTGTATTGATGCAGCTGCCTGGGTGCAGATTAGAAGTTTCTGACGGTTGATTCTTTCTACCCATGCACCAGCAACAGGCTGCAGAACAAATGGAACAATTTGACTTGAGAAACTCACAATTCCGAGAAGAAGTGCTGATCCTGTGAGGCGATATACAAGCCAGCTAGTTGCAACACGTGTCATCCATGTACCAATGACAGAAATACCCTGTCCAATAAAAAATAGTCTGAAATTTCTGTTCTTTAAGGCTCGCCAGGCATGAGAAATAGAGACATTCATAGATCAACAAGTTTCTTGATGACTTCGGCTGCTGCAAACAGAGTTTCCTGATCTTTCGTTTCCAGTTTTTCTATTGCCTGCGCCAGCCATGAATGCTTCGCAGCTTGAGTATCTTTGCGTAAAGCTTTGCCGCTATCTGTGAGAACAATATTGATCTGTCGACCGTCTGTTGGATGCGCTTTACGTTCAACAAACCCCATTTTTTCAAGTGCTGCAATGGCTGATCCCATAGACTGAGCTTTCACCCCTTCTGCACGCGCAAGGTCCGCAGCGGTGGCTGGACCATCCTTGTCTAGGCGAATGATTACAGACTTTTGTGTCCAGGATAGTTCATGAAGATCTGAAGGGGCAGCTGCGCGGATGCGCCTTATCAGTGACCCAAAAGCGAGAGCCAGGTCTGCAGTAGCTATTTCAATATGTTTGGATATAGGCATACCAGGATTATAAGATATTAGCAGTTAAACTGTCAAGTTAAACTGAACAGTTTATCTGATTATATTCGTTGGCTGTAAACTGGTTGCGAGGTAATACGGATCGTTAGTGTCATCGTAACTGGTGTTGAGTGAGGTGAGGGCAATCCGGGCGGTTTCCGGTGACTAGCCGCTTTTGGCCTCTCCCCAGTGCCTGCGTCGCGACCCTCCCCCGCGCCTGCGTCGCGACCCTCCCCCGCGTCTGCGGCACCTCTCCCCGTGTCATTCGCTAGTGCTAATTAAGGGAGGGTGGGATTCTGGCTCCCTCATCTGCAATAGGGGTACAGGCTTAGCTTCTCATATAGCTAGCAGTTCATATTCCCGCGCCAGAAAATGCCAAAGTGGAATAGTTTCAAATGTGGTCAAATTGAAATAGTAACTGTCCAAATATAATTTGAATCTTATCGTGCGTATTATATTTGTCAGTTGTTTTACTAGTTATATATCGAATAGTAATTGACAAGATTATCATTTGAAAATGAGGGAACTGATTTCTGTTCAGTTTACATAATTAAGGTAATTATCAAGTCCAGTTATTCCACATGCGAGGATTGGGATGACATATCAAGGGCTGAAAAGCAAAATTATGTACATTTATCAAGATGTCCACAATACGAAAATGTACAACATATTGATAAAGTAAGCGTCAAAAAGTACCCACATATCAAACCTACTAGGATCACTGTTATACTTAATTTAATCTTGCTTGGGGATAGCGATCCTACATAGACGCTGCATGGTTTCTGACAAGGGCATTAGTTCAGCAATTGAGTTAGGATCTGAAGTTTTGATATTGGGCAGCATGTCAAAGACATTTTTGAGATAGTCGTATGGGTTCAGACCATTTTCTTTGGCTGTTTCAATGATGCTGTAGTAAATGGCAGATGCTTCAGCACCGTCAGGAGTATTAGCAAACAGCCAGTTCTTGCGGCCAATCACAAAGTTTTTGATAGATCTTTCAGCTCTATTGTTATCTATTTCAAGCCTGCCATCCTGAAGATAACCGAGTAACTTTGGCCATTGGTTGATACAATAGCCTACAGCTGCACCCAGCTTGCTTTTTGGAAGCATAATTACACTCTGTTCATCCAGCCACTTTTTGAAGGCATCGAGAATAGGTTTACAGACAGTGTTGCGTTTCTCGTGGCGTTCTTCTGGAGTGAGATCCTTGAATTCACGTTCTTTGTCAAAGAGAAGGTTACAGAACTTCAGACCAGTATTGGAAGCAGTAGCCTTTGCAGAAGCACCAGCAGGTACAACTTTAAGTGCATCTGTAAACTTGCGACGTGCATGAGCCCAGCAAGCTACCCTGACAATGGAGTCGTTAAGATTGTCATAGCCGACATATCCGTCTGTTTGAAGGTATCCACTGAAATCCTTCAAAAACGTTATAGGGTTCTGACCGCTGCGTGTACATTTATATTCGAAAAGAACAATAGGTGGTCCATCTCTACCGGTTCTGTAGAGCCACATATATGAGTTGGTACTTGCATGTCGACCATTTTCTTTGAGAACTTGGACAGTTGTTTCATCTGCATGAATGATATCGCGATTTAGAAGCATAGTGCGCATGAACAGGTAGATAACATACAGCTGGTTGGAGCCTTGAAGCATCCAGTTTGCTAGAGTTTGGCGTGATAAATGGATGATTCCAGCACTATCTATCGCTCTCTCCTGTCTGTAGAGAGGTAAACCATAATCAAATTTGCTTACAGCTACATGGGCTACGATGCTTGCGGATGCCATTGATCCTGGAAACGCAGGTTTTGGCATGGGAGCAATAACGATTGGAGCCGCGTTACCTTCTGTCTGGCAATTCCGGCATCCATATTTATGCATGATATGGTTTACCTGTGTGTAAACAGCAGGGACATATTCCAGTTCAGTCCTAATCTCTGTATCAATCTCATGGAGAGGATGGTTACAGGTTTTACAGATCTGATCTTCTTCAGCAAGTTGGTAATGGATATCTCTTTCAGGAAGATTCTTGAACCTGTCTTCCCTTTTCGTAGGGGATCTGCGAGGTTTTATTGTTTCAGGAGTAGGTTCTGGTTCTGGCTGTTGAGTGAGAACTTCCATCTCGTTGAAGAGGGTAGGAACCTGGATTTCAGGAGTGACTTCTCGAGATTTACCATACATCTGTGCTCTTAAGAGATGTATCTCTTCTTGCATTGTATTAATGGTTGCCAGGTACTGTTTGATCTGAGCCTTTTGCTGTTCTAGAAGAGCCTTTTGCTGTTCTAGGATAGTATGGAAATCTTTAGTTTTGTAATCAATAATAGTATCCATAAGCGTGTATATTATTGTACTTTATAATGTCTACTTTGTCAACTGTTTTCCCTCTAAATTATTGATGTGGCATTCAGTGTTTTATGCGCTAGTTGCTGCTCAATCGTAAGACCATCCAGGAGCCATTGAAGCTGACGACGTTCGATACAGATGGGGGTTGTTTCTTTAGCTGTTGGCCACCGGAATTTGCCCCGTTCAAGCCGTCTATAGTAGAGCCAAAATCCGTTATGTTCCCACCGCAAGATCTTTATCTTGTCTC
>JAJZFJ010000057.1:25437-52357 GCA_021805395.1 bacterium | reverse complement strand
TTGCTCCACAGGATACTATTACCTGCGCGGGTTTATAATTGAGTCCATTTTCTGTGGCAAGTTTATCAACTATTGCCTGTTTTATTTCCGCATCACCAGTGCTTGGCGTGTATTTTGTGTAACCATTTTTTAATGCAAGGATAGCTGCATCTTTTATGAAATCCGGGGTATCAAAATCGGGTTCCCCTGCCCCAAAACCGATAACATCAACTCCCTGGTCCATTAACATACGTACTTTGGAAGTGATTGCGAGAGTGGGAGATGGCGAAGCGTTACGTGCCCTCTCTGATATCTGCATTGAAATCGTCCTTTCATTCTCTAACAGGTAATGGATATACTCTTCTTGAATACCCTATTTTTGTTATTTTGCAAAAGTAATAATAAGATAACTTACCAGAATTAGCCCTAATGTTCCTATCAGGAAGATGGAACCCACCTTCATCACCACGGCGGAAGTCTGTTTCCAGCTAAGCTGAGACTGGATGAGTGAGTACTCATCTGGATACCTTTTCGAGTGCCATGCCATTACATTTCCTCGAAGTCCAAAAAATAGATGCCAGCACCCCCAAATTATGAAGGCTGCAAGGCAGAAAAGCTCAGAGAGGAGCGATCCAGAAGTCCATTCCGGGTGGTTTTGGGTGTAAACCCAGAAGCCAATCATTGCTATCCATGAAGCGAGACTTGCTGGAATATACCACCATTTACCATGTGCTACTGCCCAAAATGGAGTAAGTATGGCTGCTCCCATGTTCCATGTGTTTGCTGTCTCCTTGCTCAAAGGCTGATTTACATCAGTTGCCTCGTCTCTATGCAATGAGCGATAAACAGTAATCAGGTTGGTAACGGTGGGATCTGCCATATCCATAACCATGCCTATGGGGGTTTGACAGCGGGGACAGATAGAAACAAACTGAAGGGAAGTTCCACAAACCTGACAGATAGTTGCCTGAAAGGCTCCCAGCATACTATTAGTAGGAATAGGTACAACAACCAGAGCACGCTTGCAGCCAGCACATTGCGGCGCATTTTGGGGATTCATCATGCCACAATTCGAACACCATATCATGTCGGCACTCTCATCAGGAACTCGCTCCCCTCAGAAGAGGGAAGCGAGCAGCTTAGATACCAGTTCAGTAATTTTCCAATACTCACTGAAATCTCCTGTCTCAAAGCTCCGATGTCTTAACTAGTCTTCAGGATCTTCATCCGTATCAGACTTGTCACTCAGGTCCAGATCTTCGAAGATCTCAGAATTTTCCAGTTCGGTAACAGGGAATGCATTCCTCAATTTCTCGAGATCATCGCTGAGTTCCTTAGCATTGATATCAAGCACCGATGGATCTGCTCCAAGCCCTTCCATACTGGCTGGCAGCATCTCTTCCAGGCTCTTGACTTTCCTTCTTGATGTGGTCTCAGGAGCATCGGGAATAGATCGCAGACGATCGACATCCGTCTCCAGTGCACGTCGTACTGGCACTGGCGCCTTCTGCTCCAGTGGCTTGCCATCAGCCGTCTGAAGCTCAAGGTTCCTGTAGTACGCCAGTCCGGTACCTGCCGGGATCAGTCTCCCAATAATCACGTTCTCCTTAAGGCCAATCAGTTCATCCCTCTTCCCTCTCACAGCAGCCTCGGTAAGGACGCGTGTGGTTTTCTGGAAGGATGCCGCCGACAGGAAGCTTTCGGTGTTAAGAGAAGCTTCAGCGATACCTAACAGTACCCAGTCCGCTGATGCCTCCACACCATCATGACGTCTGACACGTGTATTCTCATCTTCGAACACAAACTTGTCAACTGTCTGGCCCATAAGGAAACGACTGTCTCCAGGGTTTCGCACTTTACGCTTGCGAAGCATCTGCCTCACAATGACCTCAATGTGTTTGTCATTGATGTCTACGCCCTGGCCCTTGTAGACGCTCTGGATTTCGCGCACCAGATACTCCTGAACTCCCTGAACACCCTTGAGCACAAGGACGGTATGCGGATTGAGCGGTCCGTAAGTTAACGGATCTCCCGGATTCAGGAACTCTCCCTCCTCCACAGGAAGCTCGCCTCGATAAGGAACCATGTAGGAGTGTCGAAGCAGTATCTGCTTCAGTCCTGCATTGTTGATCTTGACGAGGTGCTTGGCTGTAATTGCCTCACCAGCCTTCACAATCGGCTCACCCTTGGCGTCGTAAATGTCCTCGGCAGCAATTGCATCCGAGCCCAGTCCGTCCTGCACTGTCTGATCGTTAATATCTACAGGTGAGTGAATGACAACATTTCTAAGTCCACTGGTGTCAATTTTTGCAATAACACCAGCATACTGGGTAACAATTGCCTCTCCCTTAGGTTTGCGCGCTTCGAACAGTTCGGTAACTCTGTTAAGTCCTCTTGAAGAGTCCTCAAGCACTTTAAGTACCGATTGAATTGCCCTGTTACGCTCCCTTTCACTTCCTTCAACATTATCGAAGTTAACAACACCTCTCTGGATGTCCTCGTGCAGGACTTCCTGCATGGAACGTCGTTTTGACTTGTTGGTACGTTTGTCTCCAGTAAGGTCCTTGCCAGCAATACCACCCGTGTGGAAGGTTCTCATTGTTAGCTGTGTTCCAGGTTCACCGATGGACTGTGCTGCGATAATTCCTACGGCAACACCCGTGTCTACAATTCTGCCGCTCGCGAGGTCGCGTCCGTAGCAGCATGCACATATTCCCTGTCTGAGTTCGCATGTCAATACTGATCTCAGCTTGATTGTCATGGAGGTTGTGATGTCTGTGATACTGTTTGCTGCCTTGTCTTTTCTGGTAGCGAGAGCTCTTCGCACGCCTCTATCCAGAAGTGCTTGCGCATCCTTCACTGTCATTGCATCTCCACGATGTGCAACCACTTCACCGGTTTCCATCAGCACGATGTCGTCCAGTGAGATACGGAAATCGTCCAGGCTTCGTGCAACCACATCCGGAATGTCGGTGTTTGCAGGAACCATCACTTCACCTGTTATAGGGTTAATGATATCCTCAACAGGGTATCGCCCCTTCACTCTTTCCCCTAACTTCTCAAGTACTTCGCTGCCTTCCATAATCTCAGCCATGCTCAAGCCGGCCACAGACCCGCAGTCCGTATCCCTGATGATCATGTCCTGAGCAACATCCACTAGCTTCCTTGTAAGGTATCCAGCATCAGCGGTTCGCAGAGCGGTGTCTGCCATACCCTTCCTTGCTCCGTGGGTGGAGACGAAGAATTCAAGAACCGACAGGCCTTCGTGGAAGTTCGACTTGATGGGCAGCTCTTCGATCAGGTTGCCAAATGGGTCGGTCATAAGGCCGCGCATACCTGAAAGCTGAGTAACCTGTTTTGTAGATCCTCTAGCACCAGAGTCCGTAATGATGTAGATAGGGTTGTACTGGCTTATTCCATCCATAATAGCCCCTGCCACATCTTCAGATGCCTTCAGCCACAGATCGAGAACACGAGACTTCCTCTCTCCCTGTGAAAGCTGACCTCTGCTATACTGCCTGTTTGCCTGGCGTACCTTCTGCTCGGTATCGGATATGATCTGGTGACGACGCATCGGGCTGTCCATATCAGTAATGGCAATAGATACCCCGCCTTTCATGGCATAGGTAAACCCAATCGACTTCAACTCGTCAAGGAACTTGATACACCACTCTTTACCATGTGTCTCATACACATCGGAAACAACAGTGGAAACCATTTTCTTGTTCATGTTGCGCAGAAGGTATTTATCTGTGTACTTCAGCCTTGGAGGAAGTATCTGGTTAAAGATGAGCCTTCCCACTGTGGTACATCTGGCCGCAGCTTCCCGAACCACATCCTTCTCATCTACCAGGTGCCATTCACCCTTCGCTCTGTATTGCCATGCCCGGTTGCCCTCTGCATCAACAGCTCGATATACAAGCCCTATAACTTCTCGCTCCACCGGATCATCTGCTTCAAGTCCCATTCTGTGAT
Organism: bacterium; assembly: GCA_021805395.1. Lineage (GTDB taxonomy): Bacteria > Armatimonadota > Chthonomonadetes > Chthonomonadales > Chthonomonadaceae > JAJZFJ01. The sequence continues at coordinate 48,403 of JAJZFJ010000057.1, read as the reverse complement.
CCAGCTTAACGGCAATCGGATCGTGCAGGCTTAGCTCATTCAGACTGTGGGCTAACATTGCCTCTTCTGGCGAAGAATAGATGCGCTTGACCAGCTCACTGCTGTCCGTGAGATCTTTCATCATGGTGAGATAGTATGCACCTAGGATGATATCCTGAACTGGTGCAACAATTGGGCCACCGTTTGCAGGGCTGAACAGGTTATTTGAGGAGAGCATAAGGATGCGTGCCTCAGCCTGTGCATATGCTGAAAGAGGAACGTGTACAGCCATCATATCGCCGTCGAAGTCTGCGTTGAAAGCATGACAGACAAGCGGGTGAACCTGAATGGCTTTTCCATCCACCAGCACCGGCTCAAAAGCCTGAATACCCAGCCTATGAAGTGTTGGTGCCCTGTTTAGAAGAACAGGATGCTCTCTAATCACCTCATCCAGTGCATCCCAAACCTCAGGAAGAGCCTTTTCAATCTTGCGTTTTGCAGTCTTGATATTGTTTGTATATCCTCTGCTAACCAGGGTCTTCATAACGAATGGTTTAAACAGCTCAAGTGCCATCTCTTTTGGTAATCCGCACTGATGAAGCTTGAGGTGTGGTCCTACAACGATAACGGAACGTCCTGAGTAGTCCACGCGTTTACCCAGCAGGTTCTTTCGGAATCTGCCTTCTTTACCCTTCAGCAGTTCTGACAGTGACTTGAGTGGCCTGTTATTGCTGCTCGAAACCGGTCTGCTTCTTCGTCCGTTGTCAATAAGTGCATCCACTGCCTCTTGAAGCAGTCTCTTCTCATGATTGACAATCGATTCAGGTGCTCTAATTTCAGTGATTCGTTTCAGACGGTTGTTTCGGTTAATGATCCTTCTATACAAATCATTAAGGTCAGATGTGGCAAACCTGCCGCCCTCCAGCTGAACCATAGGGCGAAGCTCAGGTGAGATGACAGGAACTGCCTCCATGATCATCCATTCTGGTCTGGTCTTGGAAGCAAGGAATGCCTCAGTCATCTCCAGTCTTTTAAGCAGGCGAAGGCGTCTGGGTCCAGTTGTGTTTGCAATCTGTGCACGAAGTTCACGGGACAACTGCTCCAGGTCGATATCCTTCAGCAGCTTCTGAACAGCAATGGCGCCCATGCTGGCTTCCACTACCTGGTCCCATTCAGGGCCAATACGCTGATACAACACCTCTACGAGAGTCTCAATATCTCTAAACTGGTCTTCAGTAATCAGCTGCTTTGCTTCCAGCTTTTCAATCTGTTCCACTGCCAGTCGCAAGTGCGCTATCCGGTCATTGTAGTCAAGAGTAGTCTGCTCAACAAACTCCTGCATCTGGACCTCTTTTTGCGCAGCAACTGTGTCATCCCAGTACTCACCTGGCTTATCCATGGGATCAAAGTCGGAGAGCATGAGGTCGATATCGTCATCTTCAGGCAGAACTATCTCTTCGGATTCAATTTCGCTCTCTTCAGGTACTTCCTGAACAGTCTGGTGCTGTTCTTTGCGTCGGTTGAAATCCATACGGATCTTTTCAGCCTGGTCAGCCCGTTCTATTTCGAGGGCTGCAATTTCCAGCTCAACGGCGGAAGTAATCTCCGACATTTTTGTATTGATCATCTGCCTGTCTACACTGGTGATGATGTATGACTGGAAGTAGAGAACCTTTTCCAGCAGCTTAGAACTTATATCCAGTATAAGGCTAAGTGGGCTGGGTTGATTCTTGTGATACCAGATGTGGCAAACAGGAGCTGCCAGTTCGATATGCCCCATTCGTTCGCGGCGTACTTTACTCCGGGTAACTTCAACTCCGCACCGGTCACAAACAATTCCCTTGTGCTTCACTTTGCGATATCTTCCGCAGTGGCACTCCCAATCTTTTACTGGCCCGAAAATTCGTTCACAAAACAGTCCATCTCGTTCAGGCTTGAATGTTCGGTAGTTAATAGTTTCTGGTTTTTTAACTTCGCCTTTAGACCATGAGCGAATCTCTTCTGGTGAGGCGATTCCGATCTTAATCTTAGCAAACGTACTGGCGTCAGCCATAGTTGCTTCTCCATTTCAGGTGTGCAGAAAGCAAGGCTAGTGATGATGATTCCCCTGAGAGGCAGCCTTTCACCTCTCAGGGGATATTGATTTAAGTTAAGTCTACGTCTTCTGGTCGGATGCCGAGCGCTTTATTGCGCATTCTATCGGCTGCATTAACAGGGTCACCGCGTGGATCGATATCTTCTTCACGATCAGTAAGATCAATCTCTTTGTCTTCCGCATCAAGTACTGTAACCTTAAGACCGAGGCTCTGAAGTTCGTTCACAAGTATCTTGAACGATTCCGGAACACCGGGTTCAAGTATGGTATCTCCCTTCACTATCGATTCATACGTTTTAACTCTACCCATAACGTCATCGGATTTGATGGTAAGTATTTCCTGAAGTGTGTATGCAGCTCCATAGGCTTCCAGTGCCCACACTTCCATCTCTCCGAACCTCTGACCTCCAAATTGAGCTTTACCACCCAGAGGCTGTTGTGTTACAAGAGAGTATGGTCCTGTGGAACGGGCATGGATCTTGTCGTCCACCAGGTGGGCAAGTTTTAGCATATAGATCACACCCACAGTAACGGGCATATCGAAGTATTCGCCTGTTAACCCATCTCTAAGCATGGTTTTTCCGGTGTGCGGATCAAAGCCTGCCCTATGCCATACGTTCTTTTGTATCGTTTCCATAGCAGCAGTCACTTCAGACTCTTTGCTGTCTTTTGGTTCAACGTTTATAATTCTCAGAACTTCCTGGAAATGCTCGTCTTCTATTTCATGAAGTCGGGCTGTTACCATTTCCAGCATTGAACTCACGGGCTGGAGCTCTTCAAACTGCATACCTAGCTTTAGCTCAGTATTAACATAGTCCTGTAGAGTATTACGCCTAAACTGCTCAGCCAGCATCTCCATCTGCTCAACAATTTCGTCTTCAGTGGCAGCTTCGAATGCAGGATTCACGAACGAACAGTTCATGTGCCGTCCAACATATCCCAGGTGAGTTTCAAGGATCTGACCAATATTCATACGAGAAGGAACGCCAAGCGGGTTCAGAACTATGTCCACAGGTGTACCATCCGGCAGGAATGGCATATCTTCCGATGGCAGTATTTTAGAGATAACTCCCTTATTCCCGTGCCGCCCTGCCATCTTGTCGCCTTCCATAACTTTACGCTTTTGTGCAAGATATACTCGGACAAGCATGTTTACACCTGCTGGCAGGTCATCCGGTGTCTGGCGAACAAGTGCACCATCCAAACCATCAGTTGCGTTGGCTTCTGGTCGTTTGCAGAAGTGATAGATGCGTTTATCTTTAGCACCCACGTACTTGTGACGGCTAAAGACCTTCACATCCACAACTCTACCGCCATTTCCATGAGGAACTCTCAGGGATACATCACGTGTCTCTTCGGCTCGGCGGCCGAAGATTGCAATAATGAGTCTTTCTTCTGCGGTAAGTTCACCCTGTCCTTTCGGGGCAACTTCTCCAACAAGAATGTCCTCTGTGCGTACTTCTGCACCAATGCGAACCACACCCTCTTCATCGAGATCTCTAAGCATATCCTCACCAACATTTGGGATATCACGAGTGATCTCTTCAGGTCCCAGCTTGGTATCGCGAGCCTCTTTTTCAAACTCATCAATGTGAATGGATGTAAACACATCATCTTTCACAAGACGCTCAGACAGCAGGATAGCATCCTCGTAGTTGTATCCTCCCCAGGATACAAAGGCAACAAGGATATTTTGACCCAGAGCCAGCTCACCACCATCTGTACAGGGTCCATCAGCAAGCACCTGCCCTTGTGCTACTCGCTGATGCTTGTTTACAATGGCTCTCTGTGAGATACAGGTTGAGTTGTTAGATCGCAACAGGTTAATCAGTCTGTAGCTGTCTACCCTGCCATTATCAGATGTTACATCAATCTGCTCTGAGGTAACTCGAGTAACAACTCCACTACGACGTGCTGTTACAACTGCACGCGAGTCAACTGCGGCTCGTCGTTCGATTCCAGTTTTAACGAGAGGTGCATCAGGGCGTAGTGTAGGAACAGACTGCCTCTGCATGTTTGCACCCATCAATGCTCTGGTAGCCTCATCATTCTCAATAAAAGGAATCAGTGAGGTACCAATAGATATGAGCTGAACAGGCGCAACGTCCATATACTCCACCTGTTTGGGCGAAACAAATGGATATCCATCCTCAAATCTAACCTGAACGATATCCTCCTTGTATGTACCATCATCATTAAGAGGAACATTAGCAGGAGCTATATAGTATCTGTGATCGAGATCTGCCGTCATCCATTCAATCTCATCTTGAACAACACCATCCACCACTTTTCGGTAAGGCGTTTCAAGGAATCCATACGGATCTACCCTCGAGTAAACCGCCATATAGTTGATGAGACCAATATTAGGACCTTCAGGAGTTTCAATAGGGCATATTCGACCGTAATGGCTATGGTGAACGTCACGCACTTCAAGCTTTGCACTCTGTCGTGACAGTCCGCCAGGACCCATGGCTGACAGACGCCTTTTGGCGGTTAATTCAGCCAGCGGGTTGGTTTGGTCCATAAACTGCGACAACTGTGAAGAACCAAAGAAACTCTTGATGCTGGCCGTAATAGGCTTAACGGAAAGAATATCCTGCAGTTTGACATCCTGCCCCGTCATACGCTCTTTGGCGACCTTTTCCATACGGATAAAGCCTGTTCTCAATTGAGAAATAAGTAATTCACCTACGGAACGTACACGTTTATTCTCCAAGTGATCAATATCGTCTGTTGTGCCCTCGTCAGCAGCAAGATTTATGATATAGCGCAGCGTACCAAACAGATCCTCACGGCATATAGAATGGAAACTCAAAGGTCTATCGGCAGTGAGCTTTGCCTCAGTACGGAATAGTTTGTTATTTACCTTATAGCGTCCTACTCTACCCAGATCGTAACGCTTTCTATCGAAATAGTTAGATCGAATGAGGTTGCGAGCAGCATCGATGGTTGCAGGCTCACCTACTCTTACACGTTTACATATTTCAAGTAAGGCCTCTTCCGGGGTATGGGAAGGATCAATACGTAAAGTTGCTTCCAGATATGGGTTCACCACGAAAACTTCAAGAGAAGCAGCTCCAGACTTTGCCAGTACCTTGGAGACATTTTCAGAAGTGCGCTTGTCGGCTATAAGCTCACCAGCCCTGGCCACAACATTGCCCTTCTCATCCACAACATCAGCAACCGGTCGCTTATTCATCACATGCTCGGCATCCATAACACTTAAATGCTCGGTGCGTGAGAACATTCGAACCATATCCAGTGTGCTGTCAGCTGGGGAGGTAAGAGATAGCACGGTGCCGGCAGGAAGCTTCTCATTCAGCTCTGTTAGCTTGTCTTCTGTCGCAAAATCGCCTTCCTCAGCAAGTACCTCGCCTGACTTGGGGTCGACCACTGGTGCTGCAAACTTTAGAGTCACAAGCATATCTCTTTGCTTGGTTTTATCCACCAGCTTACCGTTCGCATCCAGAGTTTCGCTGATCTGATAGATAACCAGATGCTTCAATGCTTCCGAAGCTGTGAGCTTGAGAGATTCCATTGGACCTTCTTCACCATTTTCAAAGTCACGGAATACTCCCAATGCGCGGATAAAAGTTGTAATAGGAAGTTTTTTACCAGTAATCTGAACAGTAACAGCTTGGGAGGAATCACTCTCGGTTTCCAGCCAGTTCCCTTCCTGGGAGATTAGCGTGGAGCTGTATAGCATTTTTCCAGAGTTATCCAGGTTATCTTTGAAATAGATTCCAGGAGATCGCTGCAGCTGACCAACTACGACTCTTTCGGCACCATTGACAATAAAAGTACCCTTATCTGTCATTAGTGGCAGATCACCCAAATAGACCTGGCTCTCAATCTCTTCGTGATTTGCCTGTTTCAACAGGACTTTCGCTTTAATTGGGGCTTCAAAAGTCATATCTCTGTCCCGACAATCTTCCATGGAGTATTTTGGCTCTCCAAGAGTGAAGTCTAAGAGCGAGATAGAGGTATTTCCAGAATAATCATAAATCGGAGAAAAACTATTGAACAGTTCATTTAGACCCTCTTCCAAGAACCACTTAAAGGAATCTAACTGGAGTTCAACGAGGTTGGGGACATCAATAACGTGGCGAGTCTTCTTTGCGCGACCCTGAATTTCCTTCATTCAAATCCTCCAATATACGCGTGGTGGTCTGCATCAAAAGGTGTCAGTCCTCAAGTAAAGAGAGGTTCTCTACATATACACGCGAAATATCAATATACCACAAAGAAACAATGCCGTCAAGCAGATTTGGGCCTGAAAATGAAGATTTGACTATTTTCCAAATCACGCTATTTCCCGACAATCTCGCGAGAAATCATTATAAAGATTCGCTAAGGAACTTCTCCCTGTGATATGAGGCATTCTATCGGTTGATCCTATCAAAAGTGAGTAGCTGTATCAGGCAAACTCAAATAATGAGGAAAAGTTAAGATTTTGCTCTTCATGCTGGTACACTGTCCCAATTACAGAAATGATGGAAGGATAGACTGATCCATGCCAGCAAATGAGAAACTTAAGCAGGATGTATTGAAAGATGTGGAATTATCCGACAGCAAAATGACCATGGATCAGCTTTTCAAGCTTATCTTGCGCTTGAACTTGCCGGATTTCCTGAATATCTTCCTCTTCTCTTTAGCGGTGCAGCTTGACATGTCAAACCCTCATTTCCTGGAAAGCGAGACTATCACTGATCTCCAAGGAAAGAAAAATCTCATTCCAGATATCATCGTACAGTTGAGAACCAAGTCTGGAATTCCAGAGATCATTCTGTTTCACATTGAGGTACAGTCCAGAAAATTCAAGAATTTCGCAGAACGCATGTTCCGTTACTACAAAGCATTGCAAAACCGGTACGGGTATCCCATCATACCAATTGCGATACTTATAGACAACAAGACAGGCGGTATAAAGATATGTACCTACGAAGAGAAGGCATTAGACCTTGTTGTCGTTCGCTTTCAGTACTATGAAATCAGTTTAGCCAGCCTTGATGCCAGCGAGTATATGTCAAAAGAATCCCCTCTTGCTGTAGCTTTGAGTGCATTCATGAACCGTGGTGGTATGAGCAAACTTGATCAGAAGATAGAGTGTACTAAAAAACTTGCTAAACTCTGCAAAGATGAGACAGATTTCGGAATATTTATGGTATCAATAGATACCTATATACCGTTAGATTCCGAAGATGAAATGCGATACAGATCCGTTATAGAAAAAGAGAAGGAGCAGCCAGAAATGGAGCTATTAACACGGTGGGGTAGAGATATTAAAGAAGAGGGCAGAGTGTTAGGTCGAGAAGAGGGAAAGGTAGTAGGTCGAGAAGAGGGAAAGGTAGTAGGTCGGGAAGAGGGAAAGGTAGTAGGTCGGGAAGAAGGTAAAGTGTTAGGTCGGGAAGAAGGCAAGGAAATAGGTGCACGTGAACTGTTACTATCCATTGGAGAGCACCGTTTTGGTCCACCCTCGAAATCTGTAATCGCTCGAATATCCAAAATTAGAGACTTGAAAAAGCTGGACGAGTTAGCCGTCGCCGTTTTTAAGTCATCAAGCTGGAAAGAATTGCTGAGTACGTTGAAATAGACTTACTCTGATGCGGCTTGCTTTCATTAACTTTTTACTTGCTCAAAAAACTATCAGTGCCTTGTTTGGAAACGAAAGATCTGGAACTTACCTGTTACCACCAAGTTATAGACAAAGAGAAGGAGCAGCCAGAAATGGAGTTATTAACACGGTGGGGTAGAGATATTAAAGAAGAGGGCAGAGTGTTAGGTCGAGAAGAGGGAAAGATAGTAGGTCGAGAAGAGGGAAAGATAGTAGGTCGAGAAGAGGGAAAGGTAGTAGGTCGGGAAGAAGGTAAAGTGTTAGGTCGGGAAGAAGGTAAAGTGTTAGGTCGGGAAGAAGGTAAGGAAATAGGTGCACGTGAACTGTTACTATCCATTGGTGAGCACCGTTTTGGCCCACCTTCGAAATCGGTAATAGCTCGAATATACAAAATCAGAGACTTGCAAAAACTGAAAGAACTAGCCGTAGCAATGCTAAATTCAACTAGCTGGGCTGATATTCATTAGAATCCAGATTAGAGTTATAATTATCCTATGGTACCAGGAAGACGAAGGATTATAAAAATTTTGATGGGTAGGCTTAATAGCATTGTCTGTTTGCAATCTAAATTGTTAAGTTTCCAATTCGTATTGAAAACTCATGGCATTTAGAATGCTGTGTGAAATAGAAATCAGACCATAAATAGTGAAGATATCTTTCATATCCTCACTAATAGATATTATTATTTCAGTATTCTGAATGTGTTATTAATATTAATCATATAGCGTATACCTATCCTCCGAATTATGAAGATACAAAGCTAAACGATTGTTCAAATCATCCCAGGCAAGAATGAACTGCTTGCATGTTAAATTGAATTAGGTAGTAATGCAAAGATATCATGTATTGCATAAATAAATTCCTAAGCACGCCTCCATAAACTTAAATCTCAGCGAGACATGAGTGCAATTTAACTATACCTTCAGCCATGCATAATGGGGACAGCGTGAATAGTTTAAAGCTGACTATCATCCATTAATAACTGAACGTCTAGTCGCCAGACACATAGATACGTATCCAGTAAATCAAGGAGGACTTATCCTCACTGCACTAACATCCGTCTTTAAGTGTGTTCACTTCACTGTCCCTCAAAGTGGTACAATACACTCTAATGTAAATGAAGGATATCCTCCAACCTCATGCCAGATACTGAACTCAAACTCTTTGCCGGACCAGGCAACCCTGCCCTTGCACGATTGGTAGCGGAGTGGCTACGCATGCCTTTAGGGCATATGCACAATACTCAGTTTGCAGATGGAGAGAGCTATATTAGATTTGACGAGAGTGTGCGAGGAGCTGATGTATACTTTTTTCAGCCCACATGCCCCCCTGTAGATACAAATCTGATTGTTCTGTTACAGGGAATAGATGCTCTGCGTCGTGCATCTGCCGGTCACATAACAGCAGTTCTCCCCTATTTTGGTTATGCTCGCCAGGAAAAGAAATCTCTTCCTAGAGAGGCTATCACTGCACGACTTGTGGCTGACATGATTACCGCAGCAGGTGTTGACAGGGTGATGTGTCTTGACCTGCATGCAGATGCAATTGAAGGGTTTTTTGCTGCACCTCTTGACCACTTAACGGCGATCAACTTGTTCATAGACTACTTTCGGATGAAATTCCAAAGTGCACTTGACAATGTTGTTGTAGTCTCTCCTGATGAAGGACGCGTTAAAAAAGTAAGAAAAGTAGTTCACGAACTTGGTGCACCACTTGCTGTGGGGTACAAGCATCATCCTGGCCACCTGCAAACAGAGATAACGCATTTAGCAGGTGATGTGAAAGGAAGAGTGCCGGTAATTATAGAGGATATGATAACCACGGGTGGAAGTATTATACAAGCGGTGGATGCGCTATTGCTTGCAGGCTGTAAACCCGAGATCTATGTGGCAGCAACACATGGTATTCTGGCAAAAAACGCGATCGAAAGGCTGTGCGAACGTCCTGAGATTGCTGAGATTGTGGTAACTGACTCAGTACCAATTTCATCCGATAAACTGCATCCGAAACTCAAAATAGTGAGTGTGGCTTCCCTGTTTGGAGAAGCAATCAGCAGAGCAAATAGTCACGAATCTGTTTCTTCACTTTTTGACTAGTACCTCACAAATAAATTGAAACTTCGTGCATATTCTGTATCATGCCCCTTCTTTGAATAATGGGGCATGATGAAATACCTCACACTGTAAGACAATATACTATTTAGGAAGTGCAAACCTACTAGGGCCGATCACAGTCTGCTCATGACCATTAAGTTTCAAATCGACTGTCACTCCGGCGGGTATTATAACGTAGCCCGTTTCCTTTCCTCCAGATCTTGTTATACTCACCTGAATTAATCCCCTGGGGGTAGGAACATCTCCCTTAACCCATTTAAGGTTGCATAGATCTGGCGCGATAGTAGTTCGAGCATATCCTATTCCCGTTGACTCCACCCCCAGTACCCTTTCAGTTAACCATGCTGTAACACCAGCTGCCCAACCATGACACATACTTCCTGAATATTGCATCGCTTTATGAGGATGGTCTTTTGGCCATAACGGATTATAACTTTCCCAGAATGTTGTAGCTCCATCGTCAAGCATGCCACCCCAATAGCCTTTAGCAAATTTAAGAGCTGAATTTGAATGCCCCATATCACTCATGGCATACAGCACGTAGTTATTGAAATAGGGGGTGGCAACCTGATTCCATGCTGGACTATCTTGCTGAAAATCTCTTTGATAGATTGCACTGTTCTCAGTTGGTGTCGTTACTCCAGCAAATACAGCCATCGCGTTGTCCTGTCTACGATCACTAAAAGTGTTGGTATTGCCATCCAGTAAGTATTTTTTTGCCGCAGTAGTTAATTTTTGTGCCCACACTTCACATTTGCGAGCATTAACCTTATCGTGCATTACATTAAACAAGAATGCTGCATCCTTATAGGCCCTGATATAGTACATCTGAGTGGCAGTCCTTGATAATGACGAGTACTGAACAAATCCCGGTGACCAGTCTACAAAATTCCAGGTCTTAGTTAAGTCCGTGAACAGGTCTTTTGAATTGAGATCTGTACGCATATACCTTAACATGGAAATTAGCAGATCATGCTGTTTATTCAGATATTTCAAATCACCTACTCGCTTAGTGAAATCTGCTAATCCAACTACCCATGCCGCAGAGTAACCGCAAACATCGTTCACATGTTTTACTGGATTTTCTAAAGGAGGTCTCCCGTCCTGGGCAGCATCTCTAAGCTTGGTCATAGTCTGTTCCATTAAAAATTTATCAAGGTACACATCATCTATCACTCTGCCAGATACCTGTAGATCTCCCATCCACCTTACTCTGTCTCTTTTAGGAGCATCCCAAATGTCCTCCTGCATGCAGAGATGTGCAGTGTATGCACCCGTATACCAGATCTTATTCAAAAGTGGACTAGAGCATCTGAATGACCCCAAATAGTTAACAGGATAGTACTTGAGCTGTGCAATCACAGAAGCTTTTAGTGCTACAGTTGTGTTAGATGGGAACGTTACGTTAGCATATCTGAATGCTGACCATGGGGTAGTAGTCTGTACACCGTTGTGAACCGTAAGATTATGTACACCACCCCAGGGAGCATTCAACGCCTCGCCGATGCTTTCACCAGTTCCTACAAGGACATTTGTTCCGGTAGGGGCTGATACTAGAATTCTTCCTGCAACTTCCTGACCAAAGTCTATTAGAACAGTGTGCTTACTTGGAGAATTGTTTGTCACTTGAAGTATCCCATCTTTCAGGGAAATAGGTTTGATGCCTTCCATCTGCAAATATTTATGAGGATACCAGTTCATCTTGTTCAGATATTTCGCACTTAAACCTGGCCAACCACTGAGCGATCCATCCCAAGGTGTCGTCATTAACGTTCCTTCAACCGTTGCATTCACCCAGCTTCCAGCATCACTTTGTTCAGAAGGAATATCTATACCTTCATGAACTTTCCAACTGGAATCTGTGGTAAGGAGTGTGCGATTTCCTGAGATCACTCCACATAACAGTCCAGCTGCACCTGTGTCATTCTTTGCCACTACCGTGAAAGTATTAACTCCTCTTTTCAAATATTGATGTATGTTGTAATGTCTGGGTTGTTGCCAGACAAATGCATTCCCAGGCTCAACAGATGTTTCACCTATTTTCTTGCCGTTTATGTAAAGAGTGAAGTAATCGTCAGCAGTAATAAAACAGGTTGCATCTTCAGGTATCGATGTAAGCGTACACTTGCCTCTAAAAGTTAATGTCTGTTTATCTCTGACTTTCGCAGCCCAAATCCACTGTGCATTCAAACGTGGTACGACATGAATTTTAGGCGGCTTTAATGCGTATGTGGGATCCATAGTAGGAGGACGATGATGATAGATTGGTGGATAATGCATGAGGATATCTCCTTCGATATAAAATAGGTATTAAAAAAACTATATGCTGTCATGGAAACGTTTGTGAGAGATAGATACATCCTGCATGTTCAGGCGAATTCTTTTTGCTTAACTATCTAGGAGTAGTTTATACCAGGCTAAGCGGGCATGAGTATCGAGGGATACGTTTCCGGGTTTGCATTGTACATTTCAAAATAGAAATCAAATCAAGAGTGAATCACTTTAGTTAAGATAAACAATTGATTATGAACTGTATTGAAAACTAACAGGGATTAGACAGCGATTGTAGCTAACTTGTATAAAAATTCATATCTAAAGTGCGGTATACATCAATTTGTCTATCCACAGCTGATTCATAACTGCTCAGTACTAATCCAGACATACCAAATGGCGTCTGCAATCAGCTTCGCTTTACTGTATCGTGGCACGAACAGTTATTTCAGGCGCACCGCTGATTTATTCGATGTGCCAGAAAGCCAGCACCAAACCCGTTATCGATGTTCATTACACCTATACCGCTTGCACAGGAGTTTAGCATGGTAAGGAGTGCAGCAACTCCTCCAAAGCTTGCTCCATACCCCACACTAGTTGGTACAGCAATCACTGGTCTGGCTACCAGACCTCCTACCACAGAAGCTAATGCACCTTCCATCCCCGCTACTACAATGAGTACGTTAGCTGAAAACAGCTTATCTTTCTGTGAAAGAAGCCGATGAATGCCAGCCACTCCTACATCATACAGTCTCTCAACAGGGCTACCAAGCTCTGTTACGGTAACAACTGCTTCCTCAGCAACAGGAAGATCTGCAGTGCCTGCAGCCAGCACGAGCACAGTACCCACTGGGCTGCCAACCGCGTTCGGATCCTTTGCTGGGGCTGGTTGCTGTCCTGGTACAACAATTACCCGGGCCATGGCATGGTAAATCGCCACCGGGATCTCCTTAAGCACCTGCTCTGCCACATCTGGAGTAGCTCTGGTTGCCAGCGCCTTATGAGCCTGCAGCCTTAATCGCTGCAGAATGGCTATAATCTGTTCAGTAGTCTTACCAGGGCAGTATACAACTTCAGGAGCACCAGTTCGTAATGCGCGATGATGATCTATTCTGGCAAAATCAAGATCTTCAAAAGGCAGATTACGTAGTGATTGCATTGCCTCATCCACATCCAGCGCACCTGCTTTAACCTGCTCCAATAATACTCTTAGTTGATCTTGCTCCATGTCGTTCCTATCTATGAGTGAAGGCTGCGAGCCATCGAATTATTCATAACTTGCGAGTGACCCGCAGCCACATTCCCAGGTGATGCGACTATCTCAGAAGTCTTAAGGCAGTTCGAATCTTCCTGGACCTGAAACAGTTTTGCTCTTTCCGTTTAGTGTCAGCTTTGCAGTGACACCTTCTGGCAGGATCGCATACCCTACATCCCTGTTCCCCATCTTTTTCACGTCTACCTGTATTAAACCATGTGGCGTTGGCACGTTGCCTTTAACCCAGGATAGGTCACATAAATTGGGAGAGATATTGGTTTGTGCATAACCTACACCCTCAGATTCTACTCCCAAGATTCTTTCGGTTAACCATGCTGTTACTCCCGATGACCATCCGTGGCACAAACTCACATAGTATCCGGTGAGATTATCAGCCTGGAGATATTTATGCGGATGAACCTTTGGCCACGATAAATCATAGCCTTCCCAGAACGTAGTTGCACCCTCTTTGATCATGCCTCCCCAGTAGTCTTTTGCAAACTTGAGCGCTGCTGGTGTGTGTCCCATACCACTCATGGCAAATAGCACATAGTTGTTGTAGTAGGGAGTTGCAGTCTGATTCCATGCTGGGCTATCGGGTTGAAAATCTCTCTGGTAGATGGCACTGTTCTCTTCAGGGGTTGTGGCATCTGCGAATACAGCCATTGCATTGTCCTGTCTACGGTCACTAAAGGTCTTAGTATCATCATCAATCAGGTATTTCTGGGCTGCATCCGTTAATTTCTGTGCCCACATCTTGCTTTTCGCAGCATTAACATCATCGTGCATTGCGTTGAACATAAATGCAGCATCTTTAAAAGCCTTTATGTAGTACATCTGGGTGGCTGTTCGTGTAAGAGAGTCATACGTACTAAAGCCTGGTGACCAGTCAGTATAGCTCCACCCTCCAGTTAGATCTGAGTACAGATTATCAGAGTTAAGATCTGTTCGCATATATCTCAGCATTGAAATGAGTAGATCGTGCTGGCTCTTCAGATACTTCATATCGCCCACACGTTTGGTGAAATCTGCCAGGCCTACCACCCATGCTGCAGAGTATCCTGGAATTCCGTTCACATGAGAAACAGGGTTCTCCATAGGTGGACGATTTCCCTGAGCATCCGCTCGAAGACGTGCCATCGTCTGCTCCATTAGAAAATGATCGAGAAAAACATCGTCGATCACTCTGCCTGAGACCTGCAAATCTCCCATCCATCGCGCTCTATCGCGCTTTGGGGCATCCCAAATATCTTCCTGCATGCAAAGATGTGCGGTGTAGGCACCTGTATACCAGATTTTATTGAGCAGAGAGCTGGAGCTTCGGAATGCACCAAGATACTGAACAGGGTAGTACTTTAACTGCGTTAGAATGTCCGCCTGGTACGGCTTATTAGTACCTCCGGAAAATGTAACCTTAGCATATCGGAAGGCAGACCATGGCGTCTCCATTGGAACCCCTTTTCGGGCTGTGAACGTGTGTACGCCGCCCCATGGTCCATGGAGTGCTTCTCCCTCACTCTCCCCGGTTCCAACAGACACATGTTCGCCTGGAGGTGCCGTGATCTGAATTCTTCCCGCTACTTCTTCCCCAAAATCGACTAGGGTGGAGGATGGTGTGGCTCCTGGAGTGACTTCCACTCGTCCACCTCTTAATGAGCGAACAGAGACCCCTTGTGAATTGATAAAACCTACTGGATTGAAGCTTTTTCTTTTGAGGTAAGTCGCTGCAATTCCTGGCCATCCTTGTAAATTACCATTCCAGGGAGATGTCATTTCATCCCCCTCGGATACAGCTTGTTCCCAAATAGTCTGAGCCGATGCGCCTTGTTGAATAGTACCCTGAGTTACTTTCCAGTTTGGGTTAGTAGTAATGAGAGTTTTATTCCCAGAAGTTATTGCCAGCAGAACACCAGCAGCACCAGCCGTATTGTTACCAACAACTGTAACAGTATTTACACCAGGTTTCAAAAGTGAGTGAATTTGATAGTGATGCACAATTTCCCAAACAGAATCGTTCTTTGGATCAGGGACAGACTCACCCACTTTTTTTCCATTTACATAGAGGGTAAAAAAGTTGTCAGCTGTAACATAGCATGTTGCAGTTCGAGGAGTATGCTTAAGATTAAAGCGTCCCCGCAGGGTTACATACTGATTGTCAGAAACCTGTTTTGACCATATCCAATCAGCTTTAAGTATCGGTGACTGGGTAATTTTAACAGCTTTCATCCCATAGGTAGGGTCCACTGTGGGTGGATGGTGACGATAGATTGGTGGATAGTGCAAGTGGAGTTCTCCTGTATTAGATCCCTGGGCCTAAAAATGCCGGTCTGCCTCTCATATCAATGTATTGAGAGCCTGGAGGGGGACTGAATTTGAATTCTGAAGATTTAACAGCTAAGTTAAACTTTTGATAATTTATTGACATTATCATTTTTGACTTATTGCTGTATGGAGTAGTTGCAAACGTGATAAGTCTCATTAGTTGATAGTTATCACGGTCAATGTAGTAAGTCTCAGTATCAGCTGGATGCGATTTCAAGGAATATTTAATCACCCAAACCGGGGTGTGATCTATGGTTGAAGTTGCCTCTATCTGATACTGTCCATGTTTCATCGATAAAAAGATGGGCATACCCAATCTTTCTATCACCAGTTCTGCATCCGAAATGCCTTTTTCTCCCTTGCGTAATGAAAATGCTCCGTAAGAGTGAGAATTAGGATAGTAGTTATAAATCACATTCCCATTAGAGATTACCGTCATAGTACTCATAGCATTCAGCACATTTGCATCCAGGCTATGTCCAGGTATCTTCACGTTCATATCAATATGAAACCTGGCTCCCTGTTGTAATGAACTTATGACCATGTGCATAGCCATTTTTTTATTAATGGGGATCAAGCAATTCCACTGTTCTTGAATACTTCTGGACTTGTGATAGAGATTGCATGTGCGTTCGACTATCTGCCTGGCTGAGGGGGTTGCAGATACTCTTAGAGGGCACATACTTCCGATAGTCAACACTGCTAGAAGAAATAGGAGATGCACCACGCGGGACATGAATATACCTCATCGTTGAATTGAAACAAGTATGCAGACAAATAATACCATGAGAAGAGGAAGATTTATTAGCCGATAGTAAAAATCCTCTATTGTTTGAGGTCTCTTCCCATGATTTAACGTATGATGTCTGCGAAATTAAACTAATCCATTTTACATACCACCTGCCATCATTCCTGACATTCCCATCCCTTTGGTGAGATGTGCATTTTTTGGTGGGTTAAATTGAAAAAGCGAGGGCGATAAGTAGCCATTCAGTAACTCCTTCATGAGTGTTAATGTGATTTTCCTAGTTCCTCCGTAGGGAGAAGTCGAATCAATTATCACTTGCTTGAGATGATCATTACTTTTATTGATGAAATATGTGTCATGATCTGTGGGCTTTGCAGCCGGAACTACTTCTACTACCCATACGGGAGTTGCTCCAATCTTTGTGGCTTTAAGAAGCTTATATTTTCCATTTACCACTTTGGTGACATTTGTTATGCCGATTGACGAGGTTAATTCCTTCTCTTGCCTGGCTCCCATTGCACCCTTTTCCAGATGGGTAACTGTATAAGAGTTGTTATATGGATGATAGGTATACAGGTTTACACCGTTCGATACTATTTCAGCTTTTCCCATATTCTCTATCATTTTTGACTGCGGTGTGTTCCCTGTAGTATGCAGAGTCGATAGTATGTGCAGTTTCAGTCCTTCAGATTTGTTATCAATGTGCATTTGTATCTTCAACTGAGGACCCAGACTTACATTTGCAATCCAAACCTGCTGGATTGAATGTGCATGTTTGTACACTGCAGCCATTTTCTCTATGAGTACTTTAGGGTTTGGTGCAGCACTGGCTGTACTTGTAATAATGAACGCTAAGAAGGGAAGGTATACTGCTTTGAACAGCATTTTTAATCTTGGCATGAATAGAGATACTCCTTAAGAAAGTGAATCCACTACTGAATTACGTATTGTACTATTCGTGTGTATTCAGGAAATTCTTTGAGTAGTCAAATGTATCGTTTGACTCACTTCCTTTCACCATGAGCGTGGACATGAATGAGGATTTCAGAACTGTTCATTGTTTGACAGATTTCCTGTATGCTCCCAGAAATGGCAGTGCAGGAGCATGAGGAGCATTTGAGATGTAATCTATCAAGCCATGTACAATAGCAGTCATGACTCTCTTTTGAAACCTCGGATTTATTAGTTTGGCTCTATCTATTCGGTTATTTATGAAGGCTACTTCAACAAGAACGGCAGGCATATTACTTCCGCGAAGTACTGCCAGCCCGATATTGTACAGCGTGCTGTCTGATAGTGCTCCGTAACCATGAAGTCCCGAAACCTTCACTACCGCCTTCTGAACAGCCATGGCCAGATTCTTGCTGGAAGGTTCCTGCATGTGATAGAAGGTCATTGTTCCAGAAGCTACGTTGGGATGATGATCGGAGTTGTTATGGATGCTAATAAAGTAGTCGGCATCAAGTTCATTTGCAAGGTCTGGTCGTGCATTCAGCCCCACATACACATCCCTGTCACGAGTCATCACCACAGTTGCACCATCATGCTCTAATGACCGGCGCAATTTTATGCCCATTTGCAAGGTTATATTTTTCTCATCATAGCCATCGTATACGGCACCCAGCTCTTGGCCACCGTGCCCGGGATCAACCACAACAAGCTTGCCCTCAAGTGCTCCGCTATGGCTAACCCGCTTCCTGATAACGAAAGAGATATGATGCGGGTATTTCTCCATTACAAAACCTAACAGATGCTTAGACATCACTGTAATGCTGATATCACCGGAACGAGGGTACCCCTGTACAAGCTGGACCCCCATAATATCGGAATGGTTTATGGTTTGAAGTGTATTTTCAATTTTAGCTGCGATGTGTGTATTAGGCAAAATAATTTGCAGATCACCATTAATCATATATGACAAGTGTGGAGAGACAGTAGCGCTAGTATTCAGACGCAGATGTGCGCCACGTTTTTGCGACGAGATTAAGTTCAGTGATCTGATTTCGATACCCCTGTGAAGTTCGGAGACAGAATCTTTAGGAATGGTTGCTCCGCCAGCTGCAAAGCATAACAATATAATAAAACTTGAGAATGCCATGAGGAATAGAGGTCGCTGAAATCGATACATGGTCAAAATCCTTTGTTCAGGGATAAGAGTGAGATTCTGATGCTCTGATAAACCATCCTCAACACGAATCCGTTCAGTTTTGCTTTGTGATAATACCATTTACTCAACATTCGGATTATTCTTGAAATAAAGTAAATATATTGCCCTAAAGGATGTTAAGGGTAAGTGTGTAGATCAAAGAGGTCATGTTAAATGGGTGCCTAATTTGCAGAGATGGGATTGTCGGGATATTTAAATGAACGAGTGACTAGTTGTTATGATCCAATTGCAGATGCTCAATCCTGGGTTCTGCTTTGCATATACTGTAATGCTTAATCTCAAGAATTGTATATGGATTATCAAAACATGCTTTATGGCAGACACGACATCAGTCCAGAATGGAGCCAGCGAGAGAAATATTCCATATGTGAGGATATGGAGTGGGATGTAAAGTTGTATCGATGCCAGATATCTGATTACGCTGGAACGTACTTAAGCCTGACCACATTTTCACCAAGATCATCGGCAGCGGCAAAACGAAGAGGTGGTCTGGCTCCAGCGAAATACGGCTTACCGCCTCCCAGTACATATGGACACAAATAGAGATTATACTCATCTATAAGACCCATCCTGGTTAAATTGCCAGCTAATTCAGGTCCTGTTACATCAATTTCCCCATCAATTTCCACTTTCAGCCTGCGGACAATTGGTTCTAAGTCCTCCTGAATGAGCATTGCATTGTTTCCCACGCTATTTAGCGAACTAGAGGCGACCCATTTCGGCTGAGCACGCCATGCCGCAGCAAAGTCCCGTTCCATTTCTCCCCACTCCGTCTGATCGTCATCCCAATACCGCATCACCTCATACATTCTGCGACCATACAGACTACCACCCAAACTACTAACCTGATTAATAAAATGTGAGAATAGACCCGCACCAGGAGTGGGCAATTGGGGTCCTGTCTCCATTCCAGCAAAGTAGCCATCAATAGACTGTAACATACCGTATACAAGCTTACCCATAATATCCTCCTTATAAACTTGTTACTGTGCGAATTGACTTAGATGTTAGATTTTTAATAAAAACCATCCAAGATTAATTGTGCATTCGGAACTGCAAACTACTGAAGTTCAATTTAACAGATGTTACTAAACAGTTATACTTTTTGAACCTTTTGCTCACTCTTCTGAGTATCGGCAGATGGACCATTTGGAATATCCAGCTTGGTTGCCCCTGGAGGCGGTGTAAACTGAAATATGCTGTTCGGGAGCGGAGCGTTCAGCATCTCCTTTTTGATTGTGAGATTGGTTGATATTGTGCCGCCAACAGGAGAAGGATATGTCATTGCGATCCTAATAAGATGATCACTGTTTTGGTCAATATAGAATGTTGTATGCTCTTGTGATGTTTTTGGAGCCTCTTCTTCTATCTCCCAGCAGATGATGGTATTAACAACTGAAGTTCCAACAACTTTGAATGTTACACCAGGTGAGTTAACAGCTGACGAAATCTGTTGAATCAGAAGCATTTCCAAATTTTGGGGTGACTGAGTTGGAGGTATTTTTATTGTGGAGTATGTGTTAGCTGTAGGAAAATATAAATTGATCCCTTTATTATTCATGTAAACATCTGACTGAGCGAGCATGGAAACCATAGAAAGCTGGGGAACAATTGATGGTAATATGGGTGTGATCTCCATGTAAACTTTTTGCCCTTTTAAATCAAGCTTCACGTCCGCACCCATACTAATACCTGGAAGAAGAGTGGTTTTTGCTTTCCATTTTTGCTGCACCGTTTTCGCGTTAAGATAGAATCCTACCATGCTGTGCATGATTGCATTTCCATCTGGCAGTGCCTCACATTTCATTGAATAGCAAGAAAGCAGGGAGATTGCGGCAATGGTAAATATCCGTATTTTAAGCATGTGGTTATGTCTCCTGAGCCATGGAATTAAAGTATGATGCAGTCTGTAAACCTTAACTAAGTGATCAGCGGGTTCTCAACTCCAATGGGATCTGTTTAAGATTAGGATTGAGCGTATCATTCATTTTCCCTGAGCGATATCCCTCCAGATCTAGTGTGATGTAGAGATACCCTAACTCTTTAAAACGTCTGTTTATCTCTTCCCTGTGCTCAATCAGGCGTGGGATATCCTGAGGTTCTACCTCAATTCGGGCAATTGTATCATGGTGTCGCACTCTGAACTGCCTGAACTGCAGATTTCTCAAGAGTGCCTCACAGGCATCCAGCCTTTTCAGAAGTTCATGGGTAATCTCTGTTCCATATGGAAACCGCGATGAGAGGCAGGCAAATGATGGCTTATCCCAGTTTGGCAAACCGAGAGCCAAAGCTAGATCTCTTACATCTTTCTTGGTCATCCCTGCTTCCCTCAAAGGGCTTCGGACGTTCCTTTCAGCTGCTGCTCTCATACCAGGCCGATGGTCACCAGGTGCACCATCGTCTGAATGGGAGCCATCTGCAATCCATCTAATTCCCTTTTGTGTTGCTATTTGCTGCAGTTTGTCGAACAGTTCACTTTTGCAATGGTAACATCTGTCTGGATTATTAATGGCGAAGTGAGGATTGGCTAGCTCATGAGTAGTCATTCGCTCCACACTGATTCCCATTGATGCGGCTGAGCTCAGGGCAGCATCCACCTCACCCTGCGGAAAAGCCTCGGAATCGCCTGTTACCGCAACAGCCTTGTCTCCAAGCACATCGTGCGCTACTCTCACAAGAAGAGTACTGTCCACTCCTCCGGAGTATCCAATTACAACCTCTTCCATCTCCTCAAATATTGCTTGCAATTGTGAATACTTGAGCATTAACTCGGAAGATATATCCAGCGTAGCTAATGTAACCATATCAACTCCTGTTCAATTTCCACTTAACCCTTATATTAAAGCATGCCAAGAGCATCTTTGCATTATTCTACGAGTGATTCAGCAAATAACTCAACCAGTGCGTTCGTCAAACGTGCTCTTCGCGCAAAAGCGACTACCAGCTCTATTTCGTCTTTGGCAAATATTCGCACGTCCTGAGTATATACTTCCAGTACACCCACCGTCTGTCTGCCTATTCGCAACGGTATACCCAGATAGGAGGAAACATGATCTCGCGCCATCCAGGGATGAGCAGAAGTGCGGGCATCCAGTTCAGTCTGCTCGATTGATAAAGACTGTGCACGTCTCCATACCCAGCCAGCTAAACCAGCACCAAAAGCAATACTGCGGTCTGGGGGATTGGAAGCCCTGAACCCACTGTTAGCCACCAGCTCCAGCCCATCATGCCCTACTCTATATAAAGTGCACCTGTCAGCGCGCATCATCTCTAATACAAGATTCACAGTCTGTTGTGGGAGTTCGGATGGCTCTACTACCTTGCCAAGAGCTTCTGCTACCCGCCTGAAATACCTGCGCATGTGCTGCGCTCTTTCACGCATCTCTCTATATCGGGAGGCATTCATGATTGCAATGGATGCCTGATTTGCTATTGTGTAGAGCAGTTCCATCTCTGCAACTGTGAATAACCGCCTCTGATCGTTGAGCGCCTGAATTACACCTATTGTATCTTCGCCTACCTGCAGGGGTACGCACAGGACTGAAGCAGACCCAAACTGCTGGATTGGAGCGCTATGATTGCGGGAATCGGCTGTTATGTCAGAAACCGCCTGAGGAGTTTGCCACTCATACACCCAACCGGCAATCCCCTCTCCAATGTCAGGTGTGTAGTTGCTGCACAATTCGGGATCCATGTTCTCGGATGCCTGCACCACCAGATGCTGTTTCTCCTCATTAAAAAGAAGCAGCATTACACGGTCTACTTCCAGTAGGCTTTTAACGTTTCGAACTACTGTCTGTGAGACTGTGTTGAGATCCAGAGTAATGCCCATCTGCTGAGATAGTTCGTATAGTGCTGCCGACTCTTCTGCTTTCCTTTGTGCATCCTCATATAACCAGGCATTCTCTATTGCAATACCAGTCTGCATTCCAACGGTCTGAAGCAGCTTGATATCGTCCTTGCCAAATGCATCTTTCTGATGACTCGTAAGCATTAACAAACCAAGTGGTCCATTATGCCCCTCAATGCATGCTAGCACAGCAGATCTGGCATGTTCAGCAGTTACATCCTGAAACTCGTATTCCAGCTCTGTATCTGGAATCACTCTCGGCTGATCCTGATTTAGAACTCTGCTAACCAGACTGCTTTCCACGGCAAGCTGTATCTCCTGATCGGCTTGCGAAAGGCCTCTGGAAGCCGCAATGAAAAGATGCGTATTCTCGTCATTTATCAGAAAAATGGAAGCAGTTTGTGGCTGCATGCGGTCAAAAATCGCATCGATCACCCGATTCATCACTTCCTGCACATTCAGGCTGTCTGAAGCAGGAAGAGTGGTGCTGTAGAGCACTGCAAGCTCTCTTGCCTGAGCCTTTGATGAGAGGTTCTCCTGCTCGCGCTCCA
>JAJZFJ010000057.1:0-25427 GCA_021805395.1 bacterium | reverse complement strand
GAGGAATATCTCATCACTACGGTCCCCTGGCTTACCCCCCTTCTCGCCCAGAGTACTAAGCTCCAGATACTTGATATAGCTCTCGGCCTCAAAGACCTGCTCGCGCTCCAGTGAAACAGAAAGCAGCTGGGAATAGAGTGCAACCAGATCTATGTCTGATTGTTCAAATGCAGCGAGAGCTTTGCTGCCTGCCCGTCTTAATGCTGCAAGGGTTCCCACAAGCTTCCCATCAACAGTTACAGGAACGACAATAGCTGACCCCGACGAAGCTGTCTGACCATTGATTGCAGGAAAGCCGAGGGAAGAGAGAGGTGTGGTTTTTTCCTCTGAAGCTGCTGAGAACAGATCTCCGGTTTCAACCTCATGCAAACCCAGTATCAGGAGATTTTGCTCGGTTTGAATCACTTTGGAAGAGAGTGTATCCTTCGCACGCACACGCATTCCTAAAATTTCGAATGCATTATCCCCTGCCACCGCTGCATAATCTATCATCTCGCCATCGGCAGACAAGCGGCAGAACATGGTTCGGGATGCATTCGTTACCTCGCACAGGTCCGCAACAACCTGCTTTACAGTAAACTCAGACAGCTCCCTCGAGTTTATACTTTTCAGCAGTTTTAAAAGAGAGGCTCGTTCCCTTAATGTTTTACTCATGCGTAATGCTCACCTGTACGATATAAATGAAACCCTTTGCATGTGATCCCACATCAGGAAAATCTTCCCTGGGAAGCTCTTAATGTGTTACGCAGCAGAATTGCGATCGTCATTGGGCCAACACCTCCAGGTACCGGCGTGATGTACGAGGCAACTTTTACTGCGGTTTCAAACTCCACATCACCAACGTCACCCTTACGACCTTCAACTTTGTTGTATCCAGCGTCTATCACTACGGCTCCAGGTTTAATCATGCTGCCCTTTATCATTTCAGCTTTACCCACCGCTGCCACAACTATATCTGCATTAAGCAGGTGTTTCGCAATATCAGGAGTACGTGAATGGCATATGGTAACAGTTGCATTTCTATTCAATAACATAACAGCTACAGGTTTCCCCAGGATAATGGATCTGCCTATCACAACAGCGTGTTTTCCTTCAATGGGAAGGGAGTATCTATCCAGAAGCTCGATAATTCCTGCAGGCGTGCAGGATGGAAAAGCCGGCTCTCCATTTATTAAACCACCAAGACTGGCACGACATATCCCATCTACATCTTTTTCAGGCGATACCATGTCTAGAACTGACGTTTCATGAAGATGCGATGGTAGAGGATGCTGGACTAAAATGCCTGAAATGGAAGGATCCAGGTTGAGACTTTTTACAAGGTTTTCAGCATTAGCCTGCGTGCAGCTGGAGGGCAACGTATGAATGGAGGAGACGATGCCTGCTTGCGCACATGCCTTCTGTTTCATTCCCACATAGGTATGGGATGCTGGATCATCTCCTATTAGTACAGCTGCCAGATGCGGTGGATTTTTGCCGCTCTTCACAAGTTCCGCAACTTCTCTGGCTACTTCATTTCGCAATGCTCGGGCTGTAATAGTGCCATCTAGCAGCTGCCCCCTCACCTCAGTCATCTATTGCTCCTCAATCGTGCATTTGTGTTGACAGAATTATACCCTTTATACAGCCAACTACCTATGAGATTCATACCACATACCACTGTGATACAATAGAGTAACCAAATGCAGCGACACTGCTGTGACACTTAAATTTTGAAAGGCATAACAGCACTTATGGCCGAAATCATTCCATTCCGCTCAATCCATTGCAATACTGAACTTGTTCCACTTGAAAAAATGATAGCTCCTCCTTATGATGTACTCTCTGATACCGACAGAAAACAGCTGCAGGAACGGAACCCCTACAATATAGTACGGCTCATTTTGAGTGAAGAGAGACCAGATGATACTCCCGGTTCCGACAAGTATTCACGAGCAGCAGAATTTCTGGAGCAGGCTCTCACCAGCGGCTCTTATATTCAGGATGATGTTCCTTCCGTCTATGAATACGTGCAGCAGTTTCCTCACCCTCTAAACCAGCATCAGACTGTAGAGCGAACCACACTTCTCACAGCACTCACTTTAGAGCCCTACTCAAAAGGAGTAGTACTGCCCCATGAGGAGACACTATCTAAAGCAAAGGCAGACAGATTGAATTTGATGAGGGCTACTGGTGCTAATCCTGAACCTATCTATGGGCTATACGAAGATGCCGAGAACTACGTGGTTAACCTTCTTCGTACTTCCAGGGGCAGCTCCAAACCCATTCTCGATGCTGAGTACACCGGGCCAGGAGCCTTGCACCCTGAGAAACACACTGTTTATCAACATTCAGATCCAGAAGTGATAAGCAAGATAAAAGCCTTTTTTGAGCCACTGAGAATCTGGATTGCGGATGGACATCACAGATATGAAACAGCTCTCAACTATCAGCGAGAGCAGCGAGAAGTGCTGGGAAATGATATCCCCGTGAAACCGTTTGACTCTATTCTGATTGGCCTGTCTGCATTTGAAGACACTGGCATTGTGGTGCTTCCAACACACAGGCTGGTAAATGAGATTGATACAGAACTTCTGCTTAGTCTTGAGGATAGATTATCACCCTACTTCGATATTGCTGCCATTCCAGCGAGTGAAGCTGCTAACTGGATCGCTCAACAGTCTCATGGTGTGAAACGGTTTGTTGTGGGACTCAAAGACAGAACACTGGCACTTACCCTGAAAGGCTCATCGATACCAAAGGATGTGGAGTGCGGAGAGCATTGCGAAGCATGGCGTGCGCTGGATGTATCGATTCTGCAGGTACTGGTGCTTGACATGGGATTGGGAATTCGCTGGAATGATCTGGCAAGTACAAACGCAATCGCCTACACTCGCGATGCTTCGGAAGCTCTTGCCAAGGCTGCATCTGGCGAATGTCAGGTAGCCTGCCTGCTCCAGGACCCATCGGTTACAGATCTGCTCGACGTGGCAGTTGCTGGCGACAAAATGCCTCAGAAATCAACGTTCTTCTATCCAAAACTCTACAGCGGGCTGGTTATCCGATCCCTTAAATAGCGTGTAGTATTCGCCAGGTTCAGTGCAGATACTGCCTCCCACTAGAGAAGTATCTGCATAACAACCACATCCAGCCATCGGTCAAACTTGAACACAAGCTCTCTGTAGCGGCCAGCTTCCACAAACCCCTCCGATGCATGCAGCTTCATGCTAGGAATATTCTCTGCGTCGATAACCGCCATGATGCTATGAATTCCATTCACTTTTGCATGCTGAAGCAGTGGCTGCAGGAGCTGCCTTCCTATAGATCTGCCCTGATGGTCCTGATGAACATACACCGAGTTTTCAACTGTAAAGCGGTAACCTGGCCTTGTATGATACGGCCCATAGGATGCCCATCCCACAACCAGATCTCCATCCAGCGCCACAAAAACAGGGTATCCATTGTGAACACGCTTCTCAAACCATTCGGTTCTATCCTCCAGACTTTGGGGTTCGATATCCGCCGTACAGGTTCTGTACAGCACAGCCTGATTGTATATCTCCAAAATAACCGGAATATCCTGCGGCGATGCATTCCGAACTGTTATTGCCATAGATCGCATTTCCTTATCGATAGGGTTTAGGAATCTGTATACCTCATTGGTGCAGCGTGTGGTGAAGGATAGTGAAGGAATGTGTTAGATATCTGTTGTTGAAATGGTATCAGAATCTGTTGTCGATACCTGAATATAGAACAGATCGTATTGATAGTTGTAAATTGCTGATGATAGAGTAAACTGATTGCATTACGTCTCAGCGAGTTTATTTGAAATGACTCATATCCATAAACTTGCATAGTAGTATTGACGATCAACTGTAGAATTTTGCAAAAGGGTAAACGTATCTGCAAGGAGTATAAACTGGAAATCTGGGAGGCGATGAGTATGTACGACTCACCAAATAGTGGACGAACACATCCACTAAGGGTAAGTTGCACAAATATTGATTATGATGATCCTAATGATTTTCATGTGAAGGCCAAAAATCTACCTGAAGTTACTGATAATAATCTCTTTTGCGAACTTATTGGGAATATAATTGCTCGTAGAGTAGGAGTATTAACACCGGAGCCAGCCATAATTCGAATCACGAAAGATTTTGTTGAGGTATTTGCAGATAGAATAGTTCACGGTTCTCTAATCCCAGGATATGGTGTCGGAGCAGAATATCTGAAACCCCAATTTACTCCTATAGTCCCGCCTTTCAACTTCACAGCAGGCCAATTAAATCAGGCAGTTAGAATGTATGCATACGATATGTTAGTTCAAAACCCAGATAGATCCAATACACATGGTCGTAGCCCTAACTGTGCAATTCATGCAAACCAACTCATCGCTTTCGATTTTGAATTTTCTTTTAACTTTTGCTTTCTCACTCTATTTGGCCAACAATACGATCCCTGGGAGATCTGTTCAATTGGACTCCATAGGAATCATCTACTATTTCAAACTTTGCGTGACGCTTGGAGAGACATGAGAATAGATTTCAGTCCCTTTATTCAAAGTCTTAATGAACTTCATCAGCTTGACTTGGCACAATTCATGCAGTATTTTCCATCTATAAACAGAACACACATAGATAAAATTGAGGACCACATGTGTCTAATGATTGCACATAGTGCTGAGTTTCAGGACCAGTTGTACAGGAGTCTTGAATGAAACTAATTCCATTCAGTTATAGAACCCTACAATATGTTCACGACCCAGTGGCAGGCGAGTGCATCAACATAGGTGTGCTCCTTTATGCTCCGAAGATGATGTTTTTTGATTATAGTTTTGAGCACCACTACCGCAGACTTTCTTTGGTCTTTAAGGATTTCGCTGGTGAGATGTATAAAAAGCAGATTATTAGCATTGAACATAGAGTAAATGAGATCAAAAATGAAAACTCTTTAAGCAAATACTCTGATGATATCTATGAAGCTATGGATTCAATTTCCAGATATATCCTACCTGATCAGGGCGGGTGCTTTCAATACGGTACCTTGTTAGGAGGGTTAACGTCAGATCCCTCAGATGAGCTCAAACGCCTATATGATCGCGTGGTCACTTCTCAAGGAAACCATTCTGGATTTATGCGCCGCGATGATGATAAGCTCTGGAGTGAATACCGTAGTGTTCTATCCGATCAACTCAAAATACAGATTAGGCAACATGTATTTAAAACCCATAATGTCGAACAGACTTTTGACCGCACTATAAAAAATGGCAAGGTCCATGTGCTGCAGCCTGTATCACTTGATTACAGGGCAAAGCAAGACATCCAGAAACGTGCAGTAGAGCTGCTTGGAATAGGTACAGCGTTGAAGGACGTCGAGGAGCTTGGCAGTATATATCTGCTCTTAGGAAGTCCACAGGATGAGGCTATGCTACCTGCATACCTTCGTGCCCGTGATCTTATGGCTCAGATACCTGTACAGCACAAGATCATTGAAGAAGACGAAATAGCTGATTTCGGAAACGAACTTGAAAACCTTCTGCATTCAGCGTGAGCATTCACTAACTATATATCTTTAATATGATTTTGCAGTATTACAACTGTTTTCAGAAGGCCACAGATTGAAAGCGTCTTAAGATATTCATGCACGGTCTTTGGTGGATCCTTCAGTGCAAGCCTGTGCAATCTTACTAACTTAACAAACTCATTCGGGTTTGAAAGATAGAGCATTATAGCAAAATCATCTGGATGAATTGCTCGAATATTATGCTCTGACAGAATGTTGGCAGGAAAATCAGAGAGGTTAAAAGTCACAATCAACGGTGCTTTTGACATGATTGCAGCAGCCAGCACATGTCGGTCATCTACATCTGGAAGGGAAAGAGTAAGGCTGAGAGTGTCATAATTGCGAACCAGACAATCGCCTCCATGGCGATCCATGAGCGCTCGTGTACGTGTTAAATTATCAAGAGTAATATCAGTACGGTTATTTAATACGTTTCTAATCCACTCCTCATGAATTGCATCAGTCCATTTCGGCTGATACAATCTGACCGCCAGTCGCATGAAAAAATCTCTCAACGGTGCAGAGTAGAGAACACAGGCATCCAGAACTGCGATCAACATTAATACATATTAAGTTTCTGCGCCTTTGCTGCCAGTTCATCCAGGCCTTCATGACGAAGAGATTCTCTCTCTACGTGCTCCATATAGATCAGCAGCTCAGAAAAACGGACACGCCGACGAGGTCCCACTAAACGAAACGGGATTTCACCTGACTCCAACAGTTTAACGAAATAGGGCCGCGATACCTTCATGAAGTCTGCCGCCTTCTGAGTGGTTAACTCAGTCTCAGGATGCAATGCAAAACTTTTCTTATCTGAATCTAACTCACTAATCAATCTATAGAGTAGTTTGATTGTCAGTCCATGAAAAAGAAACTCCTCCTTATTACCATCAGAATGCTGGATCTCCATCTTCAATACTGTGTGGTCACCAGACTCACTTTCTTTGGCAAGAATCTTTAGCATAGTGATTCGGGCTGCTTCCAATACTCTAAGCTCCTCACTGGAAAGAGGGATATTCAAGCTCTTCTTTAATGTTGGCATCTTAAACTCCTTCTCCAATTATACGAAATAAACGAAACAAACGCAAGTGGCGAAATGATATGAAACATACACAGCTCGATTTGTTGGTCGTAGCCTGGAGATCATTCATTGCAAAATCAATGTGATCTATTGCTGATTTGGTTCCTGATATCCTTATGCCCTTCCTGGCTCAATATTACTAAACAAGTAGATATCCTAACACTTCCACATCTCCCCAACCTTTTCTCTTTACCGCCCGCTACACTGCTTAAGGAGGCGCGACAAACTTGTTGGTGCGTTGTATACGATCGGGCACATAGTTTACACTTTTGACTGGGTACATGGTTTACACTTTTCAGCGGATAATTGATGAGTGCTACACGATTACCAGCTAAATAACCACTCCTCACCCCCTCGCCTCGCCCGCACGCTACGCTTACTAAGGGAGGGGCTAGATGGATGGATAGCTTGTACGAATTTTTGGTAAGTGATGTCGATTGCCATCAGTATATTCGGCAAATTTTGGTAGCCTGACAAACTGAAAATTTAAAAACCGACTACTCTAACGTAAAACTCGACTCACTTCTTACCCCTCCCTTTATTAGCGACAGCGAATGACAAGGGGCGAGGTTTATCGGCAAATTTTGGAAGTCTGACTAACTGAAAATTTAAATACTGTCTACTGTAAAGCAAAACTCGACTCACTTCTTACCTCTGGCTTTATGACCATGAGCGAATGCCGAGTAGAAGGAATTGGGTAAAAAGTTGAATAATTACCTCTCAATAGATCGGCTTTGAGAAATAAAATTAATTGCATTTCTTAAAATTAGAATTCTCTCAGCATAACGCAAGTACGTTTGATATATCTAAATATTTCATTTGCTCCCAGGTATAATACAGTTCTAAGTCACATGTATGTTTCCCAATACATCTTGACTGCGTATCACCAATGCTCATTCCTCAGGGAGAAAAATAGCTGTGTCCAATGATTTACTACTAAAGATCGCACGCGTTGATGGATTACTCGGTTTTGCACTTCTCATAATTAGTAGCTTTGGTGGTGTATTAATGTCCACCAGAATTGCACAGCGACGGAAACTATTTAAGGGTCAGACTTTTAGATACCACCGAAAACTCTCATTGATTGGGGCTTCATTATTTATTCTTCATCCTATTCCTCTATTGTTTGCATATCATATTTCAGGTTTGGCTTGGTGGAATATTTTCGTACCGTTTTCTGCTCCTAAACAAACTATTCTTATCGCATGGGGATCTATTGCCGGTTATGTTCTAATTATAGTCACAGTGTCTTCTCTTTACATAAAGAAAATTCCAAGGAAACAGTGGAGACTAATGCATTATGGATCATATGTAGTTCTTATTCTTGGCCTAATTCATTCGCTAACTATCTCTAATGAATTTAATCCCAATGAATCCTTCAGGGTATCCGAACCTGATAAATTCCTGCTTGCTTTTTTAGCACTACCGCTAATTCTAATTCTCCCGATAAGCAGATTGATTATAACTAAACAGAAAAATAAGGTTACCTCATCCATAATCCTGCTTTTTATATTGTTGTTACCAGCAGTAGTGTCTAAAGGTGCGGTTATCGCTTATAAGCATAGAGATGTCAGGCAAACAACCTCTAAACATCATCATGGTTCGCATATCAATAGCAATATTGAGCATCAGTATAAAGCACAGTCCATCATCAGAACTGCCCCTGTTACAAAAGCTCCTTCATCCAGGTTTTCAGGTAACTTTCTCACAACGTTCAATGGGTCATTACTCGGCTCATTTAACCCTTCAATGAATGAACGTCTTACTCTGGATTATGCATTGCCAAAAGGACAGATTCTGGATTTGCGAATAGAAAATTATTACGAAGGCTCATATAATGAAAATCCACCTGGGGATTTGGTAGGAAATATTAACGAACACAAGCTGGAAATTCAAGGGACATACACATATCCCTTCAACAAAATGTTCTCGATTTCCCCTGCTATCTTACACCATGATAATTTTAGATTTCATGATACTTACTATTGGGGAATATTGACTCTAACTGCAAAATTTCATTTATCACCTACAGTGACCATAACTCCAAATATTTCGGGGGAATTCAGATTGAGTGGTGGAAGAATATTCTATGACACCAACACCTCGTTAGATTATCATTTTGCGAAGCACTGGATATTCGAAGCCACATACCATAGATATGAGAATGAAGGCGAATTAGATCCAGCTCCAACCGAGAAAGAAGAACAGGAATATGGATTCATTTATCTTCTTCCTCATGGACAAAGTATTGGTCTATCTTATTTTCACCATATTCAGCATGGAAGTGCGAATGATCAATTTGCATTCATTCATTTAAAATATGGGATATCCTTTTGATCATATTCTCAATTATTTGCAGTTATGATTCATAGATCTATTTCCTATGCCTTGGAAGTACCTGAGAATGACGAGGGGATGGCCGTAGCGATAGATGCGATAGAACGGCTGAATCCGGCTTCTGATGGAACCCCGGGTAGCTGATGTTGGGGCAATGCCTAAAGCATTGCCTTCGGCTCACTAGACACCTCACGTGGGCTGAATGATCGCTACTTTGTGTTAACATAATACATTAGCAGGAAATACCAATTGTAACACAATGAGATCTGATACCCGCTTGCTGTGGGTTATCTTTATGAGAACGTACTTTTAACCCAGTAGAACAAAGCTTCAAAGCAAATTATGATTACCTTCTAGCTGCTCGAATGTTTACCCTTCCTTAATGAGCAAGCGCGAATTTCTAAAAACTTGTACTGTTGGTTAACCCTCAATACACCATCAAAGTATCAAACATCTAACTATCAGCTCGAATGCATATCATTCGTTGTGATATACGGTATTCTCATAGAGGTAACTTATTTCCCTCTATTGCTGAAGCCAAACTCGAACCATCTGGAGTTAACAAGATGCAACGTGCTACGAGAATAACTACTATCATGCTTTCTGCACTCCTGTTGACAGGGAGTCTAATCGGGTGCAGAACGCGGAGCTTCCTCTCCACCAAACAGGAGATTGAGCTAGGTCAGCAAGGCATGCAGCAGGTAGAGCAGCAGTACCGAGTGGAAACTGCTACGCCTGATGCTGAGAGGGTAAGGGAAATTGGGGATAGACTTCTTAAATATATTCACAAACGCCCTATTCCCTACTCCTTCCATGTGATAGACAGCAATCAGATCAACGCATTCTCGTTGCCAGGCGGACCCGTCTTTGTATGCCGAGGGCTTATGGATATGATTGGAAACGATAACGATGCACTGGCATGTGTAATTGGTCATGAACTTGGCCATATTAACGCAAGGCATGTGGCTCGCACTATCTCGTCAGATATCCTGAACAGCACACTTATTGCGGTGCTGTTTCCCAATCCGAATGCACAAGCCGGAGCATCCATTGTGAATGACGTGCTAGGGTTGCATTACAGCCGCCAGGAAGAGTATGAAGCAGACTGGCGGGGTCTTTCCTACGCCCATGCAGCTGGCTATAATCCTGAAGGCATGGTTCGGTTTTTCAGCAAACTGGAACGATTATCCAAACTGCAAGGGAGTGCTGGACCAGCATGGCTGCAGGATCACCCGCTCACAAAGGATCGAATTGCACGTGCGGAATGGATCATTGAACACCACGATTACCGATATGGCAACCAGTAACTGATTAATATCTTGATGAGTTGGGATACTTTTACTCCTGTCTCATTGTTATCATACCAGGCAACATCGCTATCTTGTAGGGTTTTACTTACTGACTGATCAAAATCAAAAGGATATCAGCACTAATAATGCAGTATCACATGTTTCCAGAGGTATAATTCTCACTAGTTCAATAGCCTCTGGAAGGAGATTATCCTTTTGTTCTCCCAAAAAATGACATTACACAGACTAGTCACCCCCGTTTCGTGCGCTCTTTGCATGGGCTTAGCCACCAGTGCACAGGCACAGTTCCCTGGCCAGGGAGGCGTTAGTCCAGCGCTCCAGGCACTTGGATCATTCCTCAGCGTCGGAGGATACTTCTATACCAGCAGTGCTACACGCAGTGCTGCAGGTGCAAGCAAATTCTATTCAGAAGCTTCCTTTTTTGATCCTCCTGCCAAACTGTTTGGCTTTGAAGTAGCAGGTGGTCTGCAGCTTGTAAGCGCAGATGACCACTTCTTACCGTTTGCCGGAGGCTATGGCCTCTCAATGTATGGAGCAGCAGTACGCTTCTCTACTCCATCAATTGGGCACAGACTTGTACTTTCCCTCACAGCAGGTATGTATGGTACACAGTTCAGCACTAAAACTGGAATCAATGCCACAGTATTTTCACCTTCCGTCGCACTCGAAGTTAGCTATCCACTGGTGAGATTCGTCACATTAACAGCAGGGTATCGAGTTGCCCCCACAATAGACCACCTTAACACCGATGGATTTATTGTTGGAGTTAAACTTTTCTAGCCCAATGCATACCCCTATTGATGTTCGTAGCGATACTGTAACGCGTCCATCCAATGCGATGAAGAATGCGATGCTGCAAGCTGAACTTGGTGATGATGTTTACGAAGATGATCCTACAGTAAACGAGTTACAGGCAAAGGCGGCAGACCTTACGGGTAAAGAAGCTGCACTCTTTGTTGCATCAGGCACAATGAGCAATGCCATAGCACTTCGATGCCACACCACACCGGGAGATGAGGTACTGTTAGATGGAGAAGCACACTCCATGCTGTATGAGGTGGGACTGCCAGCAGTGATTGCTCAGGTGCTCACCAGACAGTTTCGTAGCAATCAGGGCATACCAGACGTTGATGACATTCAGAATTCAATTCATATGGAAACGCTGCACAACCCCGGCACACGCCTGCTTATTCTTGAAAACACGCACAATAGAGCCGGCGGTACAGTTATTCCCCTGGATGTTATGCAGCATCTGTATAAAATCTGCAAGACGAATCACCTTGGTGTTCATCTGGATGGCGCCAGGATCTTCAATGCTGCAGTAGCTACAAAAATCTCAGTATCAGAATATGCGAAAAACACAGATACCATCACATTCTGCCTATCCAAAGGATTAGGATGTCCAGTGGGTTCACTGCTGTGTGGACCTGCGGAGTGGATATCGAGAGCCAGAAGAGTTCGCAAGATGCTGGGTGGTGGTATGCGGCAGGTGGGTATGCTCGCAGCGGCTGGAATATATGCGCTGGAGCATAATATTGAACGACTGGCAGATGACCACAGGAGAGCCACGCAAATTGCTCAGAGCATGGAAGGGATGAAGAATACAGTGCCAGATTCCTTTCATCCTCCAACCAACATGGTGTACATCAACACAAGAGAGCCAGCTTTACAACTCTCTCAACAGCTCGCAGAGCGTGGAATCCTTTGTAACCCCACAGGATCTCACCGATTGAGGATTGTGACCCATCTGGATGTGGATGATGAAGATACTGCGCAAATTATCTCCGTACTGCAAGAGATAAACTAAAGCAGCCAGAAGCATACTGTAGTGAGAAAACATTATTAAAGGGAGAGAACTTTATGGCAAAGGTGATGACCAGAAAACCAGTCCGCGACGGGATTGGCACGGGGACTAAAATATCGGAGGCGGCGATTTTTCTCGCAATCTTTCTGTCAATAATAGGTGGAATATATTATTACTTCTTTGTATATGTAACATCTCCTACCTATGCATTCAAAAGTTACATGGGTGCTGTTGAAGCGGGAGATGGAAAGTCTCAATACACTTATATCGATAATTATGACAAGAAATATTTCTTCCCAACAGAAAAAAAGTATGCAGCTATGCAGATAGTAAATGGTTATACTGACAGGGTGGAAAGCGTTGGAATCAACTCTGAAGTGCCAGATGCAAGCAACCCAGCTTATGCAACAATTAATGCTACTTTGAATGTTCACAGCGACCCACAAGGTGAATCACTTACATCTACTGGTACCTACCATCAGGTACAGGTTTCTGTGATAATGCATAAGAACTCGAAGGGACACTGGAAAGTACTCCTCTCGAAATCCAACTTTGCAGCACTGCTGAAATTGACACCTAACCCACCAGTAACCAACTTCTAATGGATTAGAAAGCAGAGAGGTTAGAGCATAATGCCCCAGATAGTCTCTCTGCTTCTGCTTGTGTTTATAACAGCATTGATTGCTGCCCGTTTACGAATTCCTCAAGTCCCCGTACTGGTGATTGCCGGGCTTGCACTCGGCTTTACACATCTCTTGCCCAGGATGACTCTTAATCCTGAAACTTTAATGAGTATCCTGCTCCCCCCATTACTTTTTGAAGGTGCACTCCATCTGGAAGCAGTTGCAGTAAAACGAGAAGTTTGGTCCATCAGTATTTTAGCTTTTGCCGGAACCCTTATAGCCGCAGCCATATCTGGACTTCTTTTTGCTGTATTAATGAAGTTGCCGTTTCAGTATGGAATGCTTTTTGGCGCACTTATCTCTGCGACCGATCCAATCTCGGTAATAAGCATTTTTCGTAAATTAGGAGCTCCTGCGAGACTAACTTTAATCATCGAAGCAGAAAGCCTATTCAACGATGGCATGGCTGCAGTCATCTTCCTCGCTGTTCTGGGTAGTACACAGAGCAGCCATTTCAACATATTACAGTCCATTGTAACACTTCTCATAACAGGTGGAGGAGGTGCATTAACAGGGTTTCTACTAGGATATCTGGCTGCAAAAGTACACTCCCAACTGGATGATCAGCTGGTTAACATGCTGCTCACCACAATTCTAGCCTATGGATCATACGAAATTGCAAACAGTCTTCGCTTCTCAGGAGTAATGGCAGTGGTGATTGCTGGCATAGTTGTAGGAAACAAGGGATTGCTCCACTCAATGACTACTGAAGAGAGAGAGGGGCTGCTGGCAAGCTGGAGGTTCGGGGCTTTTGTTGTTAATTCAGTCATATTCTTGCTGGTTGGCGTGCAGGTTGTGAGATTGCACTGGGTAGGTGGTTTATATGGTGTTGTTGTGGGTGTTGCATCCACTCAGCTTGGCAGGGCGTTTATTTACCCACTATGCTATATTGCAGGCAAAGCTGGAGAGTGTATTCCCGTTCGATGGCAGCATCTGCTATTTTGGGGTGGGCTGAGAGGAGCACTTGCGATGGCACTTTCCTTGGCAATTCCCTCTTCAATCCCCTGTAGAGGACTTATAGTGTCAGCAGCTTATGGTGTAGTTCTCTTCTCATTACTTATTCAGGGTCTGTCAATGGAACCAGTCATGAGGAAATTAATTCCTGTAAGTGAGACAGAGGTAGTTTCATAAATTGAACTATGCCTCTAACTTGTCGAACATCATCAGAAACTTTTGTTCCATATCAAGCTTGTCATCATCTGGCATCAGTGTGTTTCGTACAGCATTCAATACCAAATTCTTCATCTGCATTCTGTCCATTCCAAACACATCTGCAATTCGAAGATACTCATCTGTAAGAGTTGTATTGAACATAGGTGGATCATCAGAATTGATAGTAACAAGCAGACCCGCATCTATTAATCTGGGAAGTGGATGATCATTCAGAGATTTCACCACGCCGAGACAGACATTACTAGACGGGCAGACCTCCAGCGGAATCTGATGGTCTCTGAGAACTTTGACTAGCTCTGGATCTTCCAGACAACGTACCCCATGACCAATACGCACTGCTCCCAAAGTATTCAAGCTGCCCCAGATACTTGCAGCCCCTTCAGTCTCTCCAGCATGAGGAACAGCAGCCATACCAGCTTCTATCACAAGATTAAACGCCTGATTAAATAGTTCTGGTGGATGTCCCACTTCTGGACCACCAAGCCCCAAAGCGACTACACCTCTGTTACGAGAAGCAATCACCCATTCCGCAACTGTAATGCTGTGCTCAATCGGTCTCACATTTCGCGATATATCCAGCACCCAGCCTGCATCAATTTGCAGCTCATGTCTAGCCCAGTTTCTCGCATTCTCCAGAGCAGTGATCTGATCTTCAAAAGAAATTTTTGAAAAACTGAAATGGGTAAATGGCGTAAATGTAACTTCGCTGTATTGAATATTCTGAGCAGCCTGCCCTTTCAAAAACTCGCGTGCCACGTACTCTATGTCGGCAGCGGTTTGAATGCATTTAGAAATGGCTATGTATATCTCGATGAAGTGAGGAAAGTCTCGAAATGTGTACCATTTGCGTAGCTCATCAACAGTAGTGCCACATGGTAATGTCACACCATTCCTGGATGCTAACTCAAGCAATACTTCCGGCTGAGTAGCACCTTCCAGATGTACATGCAGTTCCACCTTGGGCATCTGTTCAATAAAAGAATGAAGACTTTGATCGATCATTAGAAGTCAGCACTGCCAGGAGTACGTGGAAATGGAATTACATCCCTAATGTTCTTCATGCCGGTGAGATAGAGCATAAGTCTTTCGAAACCAAGCCCAAAGCCTGCATGCGGAACCGTTCCAAACCTGCGCAGGTCGAGATACCACCAGTATGCACTCTCCTCCAGACCTTGCTCGGCGAGACGTGTCTTCAGTACATCCAGTCTCTCTTCGCGCTGGCTGCCACCGATAATTTCGCCAATTCTTGGGGCAAGTACATCCATTGCCCTCACAGTCTTGCCATCATCGTTAGCACGCATATAGAAGGCCTTGATCTCTTTGGGATAATCCGTTACAATCACTGGCTTTTTAAACACATCTTCAGTTAAATACCGCTCATGTTCACTCTGAAGATCACTTCCCCATTTCACGGGAAATTCCCAATCCTTGTCACTTTTCTCCAGAATGTTAACAGCCTCAGTGTATGTAACATGTTCAAAATCAGATGACACCACATTATTCAAAGTGGACAGGACGGTGTTGTCAATTCTCTTATCAAAAAATGCAATGTCATCCTCACATCTGTTCATTACTTCATTAATCACGAATTTCAAAAAACGTTCGGCCAGTTCCATGTCATCTTTTAGATCTGCAAATGCAATTTCTGGCTCTATCATCCAGAACTCTGCAAGATGACGTGGAGTGTTTGAGTTTTCTGCCCGAAATGTTGGTCCGAATGTATAAACATTTGTGAAGGCCATTGCAAATATCTCAGCCTCTAACTGGCCACTCACAGTAAGAAAAGCTGGTTTAGCAAAAAAGTCTGAACTGTAATCAATCTTTCCACTCTGCTTTTCCCTGGGCAAATTCATAAGATCTAGAGTGGTTACTCCAAACATAGCTCCCGCCCCTTCGCAGTCGGAAGCAGTTAATATCGGAGTATGAACATAAAGGAAGCCTTCGTTCTGAAAGAAAGTATGAATGGCATGTGCCAAAGCATTTCGCACACGGAAGACTGAACCAAACGTGTTGGAGCGAGGCCTGAGATGAGCTATCTCTCGTAAAAACTCCATAGTATGACCCTTCTTCTGAAGGGGATATGAAACTGGATCTGCAGTTCCATATAGATGAATGGAGTGAGCTTTCATCTCAACTTTTTGACCAGCAGCTGGAGACTCCACAAGCTCACCATCTACTCGAACGGAGCTGCCGGTGGTGATAGAGCGCATCTGTTCTTCAGGTACAATGCCTTCCTCAACAACAACCTGCAAATCTGAAAAACAGGAGCCATCACTAATATGTAGAAAGTGAATTCCCTTGCTGTCTCTTCGGGTTTTTACCCAACCATGGACCGTTGCATTTTGACCAGGAATCTGGTTTAATAGTTCTCGGACTGTGCCGCCTGGACGAATCATCACATCTCCTGATTAAAAAGTTTAATTATTTACTGTATAATGTACCCTGATACTAAACGGGGGTGATACGGCATGCAAACAGATTTACATCATAACTCTATCAGTAACTCACCTGATGACCTGCATACTCAAGCTGTGCTAGTGGAAGCCTTACTGCCTCGCATAACTCGACATCTGTTTTCAATTGGACCTACCAGCTTTACTGCCGATATGCCTATAGGACAGATCAGAGTATGCATGACCCTCATGAAAGGTCCATTAACACTTACCGAACTCAGTGAAGAAATGAATGCTTCGGTTAGTGCAGCTACACAAATTGCCGACAGAATGGAAAAGGCAGGTCTCGTAGTGCGTGTAGTTGGCAAAGAGGACCGTCGTGTACGCTATCTTCAACTGTCAGAACATGGGATGCAGGCAATGCTCGCCAGCCAGAAAGATCGGGTCTTTCGCACAGAACAAGCCCTGGCGTCCCTTACAGAAGAGGACAGGGTACAGCTGCTGGCACTTATGGAAAAGATGATGGAAGCGGTACTGCGCACTGAGGCCACAGACCAGGAGCTTCCGCACGCCTAAACTGCATTAAGAGTTGAGACTACCTCTAACTCAGAAGATGTAATTAAGCGTGTATTGAATACAACGGGCTTCTGGAGAACATCTTCCAGAAGGTCGCGGCTGTTTTGTACGCCCCATACTTCTAAAGTGCAGTTCCCTGTATGTATGAGTGTGATCTCGCACTGTTCTGGATTGTGACTCATTTTAACAGAGATATCCTTCACCAAACCTAAATGACTTCTGTCTAATCCTTCCGAAATACGTAAAATTGCTGCAAGGAACGAAACTCTCTTTCTCTGAAGCAGACTTAAGTCAGCAAGATTAGCATGTTTCTTCTTGGGTACAGATTTCCTGTGATATAAAGCAACATTTGCAATTACGTCGATTTCAGTGTCATCAAATCCAAGCAGATCGGAATTTCTGACCATGTAATAGGCATGTTTCTGATGATTGGAGTGTGACAAAAAAGTACCGATATCGTGCAGAATAGCAGCATATTCCAATAGCTCCCGGGAAGTACTTCCATAAGAGTGCGCACCCAGTGCACTTAACTCATCAAAGAGTCTAAGGGCTAAAAATGCGGTATGTTCTGCATGCTCCTGCTCATAATTGCATGCTTTCGCAAGTTGCATAATCGATCGGCGCCTCACTGATATGGCCTTAAACTCCTCCAGGATCGTATCCTCTCGTAGAAGATGATCAAGCAATATGCCATCTCGTAAGCCCCTGTCGACGGTACTTAGCTGATCTATCTCGAGCATCTCCATAAGTGTAAGGAGAATGGCTGCACCCCCCAGAATGATATCAGCTCGCTGTGGATCCATACCAGGTACCTGCCTGCGTTCCTCAAGAGGCAACTTGCACAACATAGCAACTGCATACTTGAGATCATTGTATCGCATGGTGTAACCAGCACGAGAACTGGTCTCGCCAGTTCGCCTTGCCACCACCTCTCCCAAAGCATTTGCTGTACCTGCGCTTCCCATAGCAAGTTCGAAACCAAGAGCTTGAGCCTTCCGGGTCACAGGATTCGCTACACCTCTAACATAGCCTTGCACCTGCTCAAATAGCTGTGGTGAGACCGGATCAGGAGAATCGAGAAAACGATTTGTTAAACGTATCGCACCCAGTTTCATGCTCTCAAGCAGCTCATACTCACCAACTGCCGACCCTATCACCACTTCGGTGCTGCCACCGCCAATATCTATCAGTAGGGCTTTGCGGCCAGCTAAATCCATTCCACTTGCAACACCCTGCCAGATCAGTCTGGCCTCTTCTACGCCAGAGATCACCCTCACTTCGATGTCTGCTTCCTGTCTTACTCTCTCTATAAACTCATCTCTATTCTCAGCTTCCCTCACAGCAGATGTAGCAAAAGCCACTATTTCATTCGCCCCAAAACCTCTGGCTACGTCCGCAAATCTAGCACAGACGAGAGTGCCTCGATCAATAGCTTCCGGCGACATCTTATCACTTTCAAACTCTCCTTCACCAAGCCGCACTACTTCGCGGTGCTGGCTTAAGGTGGTCATTCTATGCCCATCCTCCACCCTTACAACTGCCAAACGAATTGAGTTGGTGCCGATATCAATAGCTGCAAAAACATGCCCTAGCATAGATGACTCCTGTTTCTTTAACATCACTTCGCAAACATATTATAGTATAACCCCACTTAAACTGTGAAATTGGTTAATAGTGAACGAAAATAGCCAACCATTAGTTCAGGAATCAGATATCACATAGCCTTAACGGCCACATTGTCCAGCAATTCCCTACAGCTGTATCTTCATATTTTACATAACCATAAGAAATATAAACTCAATACAACTCTCTTTTTTTCTAAACTCCTTGACAGATAAGCAGAGACAGGTTAAGATTGACTATCAAAGTTTATATTAGGCTAAAGGCTCCCATGACCACCCAACAGACTCCCAATGACGGTACAGGTCTCATTCAACAAGATCCATGGCTGGCAAACTACGCTGAACAGTTGAGATGGAGATATGCTCATTACCTGCACAGAAAAAGTGAAGTTGCTCCAGATGGAAATCTGCTTGGTGCAATATCTCAGGGGCATCTCATATTTGGACTAAATAGAGGAGAGAAAGATGGCGAGCCTGGAGTCTGGTACCGCGAGTGGGCACCTGCAGCAGATTATCTTGCACTTGTTGGAGATTTCAATGGTTGGGACAGGGCGGCAAATCCTCTGGAACGCGGAGAGTATGGAGTTTGGTACACGTTTCTCCCGGACAAAGCATACAGTACAAAACTGACCCACGGAAGCAGGGTTAAAGTGCATGTTGGATCGCAGGGCTCCGGTCAGGATAGAATCCCTGCCTACATCAGAAGAGTGGTTCAGGAAGGGGACAATCATCAGTTTGTGGGTCAGTATTGGCAGCCTGCTGAGGGATTTGTGTGGCGGCACAGTGTTACTGAATATCATGGAGGCCTGCGAATTTATGAAGCCCACGCAGGTATGTCGCTAGAAGAAGGCAGGGTTGGCACGTGGTCCGAGTTCACACACAGTATACTTCCACGCATAAAGTCCCTCGGATATAATGCAGTGCAGCTTATGGCAGTGATGGAGCATCCCTACTATGGATCGTTTGGCTACCATGTCTCCAATCTGTATGCGCCATCATCAAGGTTTGGTACCCCTGAAGATCTCAAGGAGTTGATTGACACCGCACATGGATTAGGACTGAGAGTGATCATGGATGTGATCCATTCTCACAGTGTGAAGAATATGCTTGAAGGGCTAAACCGTTTGGATGGAACCAGCTACCAGTATTTTCACGATGGACCAAAGGGTGAACATCCCGGCTGGGATTCGCTGCTCTTCGATTACTCGAAGTATGAAGTGTTACGACTGCTCCTTTCGAATATTCGTTACTGGCTGGAAGAGTTTCATTTTGATGGGTTCAGGTTCGATGGAGTAACAAGCATGCTCTATCTCGACCATGGAATAAGAGATTTTACATCTTATGACGACTATTTTGGTGCCAATGTAGATGCCGATGCTGTAAGTTACCTCATGCTTGCAAACGAGTTGGCCCACACTGTTAATGGTGAGGCAATAACCATTGCAGAGGATGTTTCTGGTATGCCTGGAATGGCTAGTCCAGTTTCGGATGGTGGGCTGGG
This sequence comes from bacterium, assembly GCA_021805395.1. Lineage (GTDB taxonomy): Bacteria > Armatimonadota > Chthonomonadetes > Chthonomonadales > Chthonomonadaceae > JAJZFJ01. Next base: position 5,406 of record JAJZFJ010000057.1, on the reverse strand, counting down.
CTTCAATTACCGTTTAGCCATGGGAGTTCCGGATACCTGGATTAAACTTTTGAAGCACAAACAAGATGAAGAGTGGAACCTAGGCGAAATCTATTCTACCTTGTTAAATAGAAGACATTCTGAAAAACACATTGGTTACGCTGAGTCCCATGATCAGGCTTTGGTGGGTGATAAAACAATTGCTTTCTGGCTTATGGACCAGGAGATGTACTGGAATATGGGCAAAGACAGAGGAAGTCATATCATAGACAGGGGCATGGCTCTGCACAAAATGATAAGACTCCTTACGTTTTCACTTGCAGGAGAAGGTTACCTGAATTTTATGGGCAATGAATTCGGTCATCCAGAGTGGGTAGATTTCCCACGTGAAGGAAACGGATGGTCCTATTCTCATGCTCGCAGACAATGGTCGCTAGTTGACACCCCGGATTTGAAGTATAGTGACCTGAATAAATTTGATGCTGCGATGCAAAACCTTGACGAAAAATTCTCCTTACTTCCAGATCCATTCATAGAGCAACTGTTGTTGCATGAATCAGACCGGATATTGGTGTACCGGAGAGGGCCATTAGTATTCGCCTTCAACTTCCATACAAATCAATCGTATGCAGATTTGAGAATCCCTGTTCCTGATAGCTCAGATTACAGAGTGGTTTTAGACACAGATGCGGTTGAGTTTGGCGGTTTTGGGCTGGTATACCAAGGTCAGGTGTATGCTCATCAGTCTGTTCCTATGTATGGGCGTAGTGGATCAGTCCAGATATATCTGCCTGCAAGAAGTGCTCAGGTACTTGTACCGTTAAGTTTAATTTAGAACTTCGCAAACCTGTGATTTTAAAGAATTGATCTGAATTTCCTGTTATACTGAAACCTAAAATAATGCATAGCAGATTAATTGCTAGTCTCCTTCATTTTTTCAGTCCTCCGACTTTTGCCCACCTATGCACGAGCAGATAATGTTTCATCATGTATTCGATGCACTATCGTTTCATATAAGCACCATTTTCCAATCCAGCTCAATTTGCGATTATTCAAATCAATCAAGTAACTAATCGAAGCTTGCATTCGTATAATATGCAGCACAGATTGCTAAGCTTTGAACTTTGCAGTTTATTTCAATTCCCCTCAGGAGATCTCTTATGCAATATACCAATTTAGGCAGAACTGCCTTGAAAGTTAGTCGCCTATGTCTCGGAACAATGAACTTTGGCCCACATACCAGTGAACCAGATAGCTACGCCATCATGGATAAGGCTCTAGACTTAGGTATCAACTTTTTTGACACAGCCAATGTATACGGCTGGAAAAAGGGTGAAGGTATTACGGAACAGATCATTGGACGATGGTGGGATCAGGGAGGTAATCGTAGAGATAAAGTAGTTATAGCAACTAAGGTATATGGGGACATGGGTGATTGGCCAAACACCAGCCGCCTGTCTGCTCTCCACATCAAGAAAGCCTGCGAGGATAGCCTTAGAAGACTGAAGACAGATTATATCGACATATATCAGATGCATCACGTATATCGAGATGCACCATGGGATGAGATTTGGCAAGCCATGGATCTGCTTGTACAGCAGGGTAAAGTCCTATATGTCGGAAGCAGCAACTTTGCAGGCTGGCATATAACACAGGCAAACGAAGCTGCTAAACGAAGAAATACACTGGGATTAGTCTCAGAGCAGTCTATTTATCATCTCATGAGACGTGATATAGAGCGTGAAGTGATCCCTGTGTGTGCAGCCTATGGGCTGGGAATAATACCCTGGAGTCCGCTGGGTGGTGGGCTACTTGGGGGAGTGCTTCAGAAGCAGAGTGAAGGACGTCGAAGTTCAGAGGGCATGCAAAAATCCGTGGAAGAACATAGAGAGAAATTAGAGAAATGGGAAGGATTTTGTGCGGAAATAGGTGAGAAACCCGCTGATGTAGCACTTGCCTGGATGCTTCAAAACCCTGTAATTACAGCTCCAATTATAGGTCCCCGTACACTTGATCAACTTGAGGGATCTTTAAGAACTCTAGAAATAAATCTCACTGAAGAGCATAATGCAAAAATTAATGAGATATTTCCAGGCTACCGAACAGCTCCTGAAGACTATTCCTGGTAGAGCTGCTGTTTATTACTTCTTGAAAACAACAAGACCGTCTACTTGCAGAGCAGACGGTCTTCCATTTGCTCCAGGGATTTCATCGAAGCGTCAAGTTGTCTTAATTATGCATTGTAAATGCCGTGTCTTCTTTATCATAAACAAGCAGACCTAATTTTCAAAATGAGAAGAGATGCACCCATTCGATCTCTATATTTTGTGCCCAGTTATCGCTGGTCTAATAATATTACTTCAATTAATTAACTGATGAGTGCTTTGCTATCCACTGTTTAAGCTCTTCAAGAGATCTAACTTCAAAGAGTACCAAACCTAATTCATCCAACGATTCTTTTGACAATATGGGAATATTTGGCAGGATAACTTCAGCTTCAGCACCAAACCGATAACTTATCTGTCTATATAGCAACTCCGCTTTACCCTGCAATTGTCCGATTTGGACTCCACGCTGTTCGCCAAGTTGTTCGCCAACTTTGGCTCCTTCTAAAAATCCAAGTTGTTCGCCTTCCTTTTTACCCTGCTTAAACCAGGTCGTAGTCATCTCCATAATAGCCTCCTGTTCATCACGTGGAAATGTTTCAATCACGCGTTCAAACTGTTTCATCTGTTGCGCAGATAACTTTAAATACTGTTCCAAAAAACTACCTATTAGTACCGTACGGGCTGGAGAAAGCTTCAGTGTTACCAGCATGCGCATACACTCAGACATAAGTCTGGCACGATCTTCCGGGTTCACGTTCATCTTTGCCATAAGAGCTACTGCTACAGGATTCATTTTATTAATATAATCCCGCCATGACAACCTGTTTAACTGAATGACTCTAAACTCGAATTGTATCACATTAAGGTCTGAGAATGACACAGTATACTTGTCTGGAGCTGCACGCTTTGGACTATCATAAGAAAACAGTGCTATTGGGTAGACAGGTAGATCATACTTCGAAATTATTCGGGAACAGTACCCAAACATTCTGCGAGGAAAATCTGGTTGTGACGTAGACTGATTCTCAATGTGAATTAGAAAATATGCAAACTCTCCCTTAAACTTCACTTTAACTAAAAGGTCAATCTCATGCCTCTCACCGGTCCCAATATCTGTTAGGATCTCCTTATCAAGAAACTCAGGTTCTGTATCTCTATCCAGATATTCAAGCATATGCGGGAGAAATAGCTCAACAAACTCCCAAAAGAATGTCGTTATTAACATTTTGAACATCTGATCGTGAGATTTGACTTTAATAATCAGGATGTCACCATCTGAAGGATTTAACTGCATGAGTAGCCCTTTCAGAGCAGATTTTGTGGAATTTAGCTATGTAGACGGTATTTGAGGATAGCATATCTTAATACTTAATGAATTCAACCACACAACTTATATTATTTAAGATTTATGCAGAATTATTCTCCGCCCTTTGCGCCTCTATCCTGGAAAGTAGATACTCTATTTGAGCGGCATGCTGTATGTCGTGCTCATAGATATCAGTAATAATCCTACTGAGAGGGACTGATTCACCATTATCCCATGTACAAAACGATGACTCAATAGTTTCATCGGATAGTTCACTAAGTCTCATATACCAATTTTCTGATACTTCAACTGCCCAGGACGATATGGAAGACCAGTTAGAAAAATCTGGTGCCGATTGAACATTGAATTCGCTTACATCCAAATTTACAGGATGACCCTCGAGAACTGGAAGTGTAAGTATCTTCCAAGCAATGACATGGTATACCAGGCCAGCAATGGATCCATCTTGTCCGATATGCCATTTATGTTTTGGCCAAGTGGGACTGCTGAATAGATAAGCCTCTTCCGAAGATACATCTTGAATAACTCGAAGTAAATAACGTTTAGCGTGGTCAGCTCGCTGACGTTGATATTGTATTGAATTCATGGAGTTATACACACTCTGCGCTGGTCAGATTGAGTTTTATGGAGCATGGTAACCATTATAGAAGAATTCTTGCAAAGAAACCATTTTAATCAACCATGCTAGGTGAATTATTTCCTGACGGGTAGAAGTTTCTGATTTGGATCTTCTAACCATGGCTGTATATGCATGATAAGGTTTTCAACTTTCCCATTATGGATGAGCTTAATTGGAATAACTTCGCCTGCATGTAGCGTGAATGAAAGGGCGATAAGATTATACACACTATGCAGTGAATGCCCATCTATAGAGCAAATAATGTCACCCGGGTTAACACCTGCCTTGTCGGCGGATTCCCCAACAACCACAGAGGTGATATAAAGTTTTCCATCCTTCTCTTTAGCCCTAAGCCCAAACCAGCCTGGTTTTGGAAGAGGTGTGAGATAGTTTTTCAATGCATCCACAGTCTTTCGAATTTGTGATATCGGTATTGCAAAGCTTGTGGCAGACAACGGTGCATTATCTGCTCCACTTTTAGGAATACCAATCGGAGGGACAGGAAATAGATGACTACTTTTGGTATGTTTCCTGGACGAACCATGTACTTTATGCTTGTTATGATGACCATTTATGGGCTTATAATCTCTCTTGGTACTTTTATCGCGAGAGCTGCTGCCTTCCTGTATGCTGTTTACCTGTGAAAGCCAGTCTGGCGTTAAACCAATTACCATCCCAATAATATTTCCATGTGTATCAATTAAGGGACTACCATTGCTTCCTGTTCCTAAACTGCCCTGAAACTGGATAAGATTATCATACGAGATGTCTGTACCAAATACCCATGCTCGTCTGTTTGTCGCAGAGATCATGGTTAGCATGGCAGAATCCTGAAAGCCACCCTGTTCACCTATTGTAATAGCCATCTCTCCAGGCACAATGGAGTCGTGAACAGCCCATTGGAAACCCTGATCTTGCTCAGTACCAGATATATGCATCAACCCTATATTTGCTTTCTGGTTGTAAGCCACCCCATCCACAGCGTATCTTCGGAAGCCTGGCATGATTACGAAAGCATTCTGTACGTTTTCAGCCATACTGGCAGTTGTTACCACAATTCCACCTGGAATCAGAAATCCACTACCTTCAGTGCGCATCTCAAGTCCATAATCCCAAAAAGCTATGCTATTATCGTTACCTGTGTCCTCTTTTCCGTTCTGGTTCTTTGCTGGAAATGGTGACACATGATGGATTGTGACAACAGTTACACAGTTTGGATTAGCCGTACTAACAATGGAGGCAGTTTCTTTACTAAGTGCATCCAGCAATGTAGTCGCTGTCTGTCCTTGTACAGGGGCTGCCATTACTGCCGTACCTGCCACAATCATAAGACAAACAGCAGCCACAAGGTGTAAACGCATTTTAATAGGTGC
>JAJZFJ010000088.1 GCA_021805395.1 bacterium | reverse complement strand
CTCAGGCTTGCAGCTGTCTGATAACAATGGCAACAGCGTCACACTCACACCGTCTGCAGGCGGTACAGCCAGCAACTATACTAACGTTGCCAGTGTAACGAATAACGCTTCCACTTTTCAGATTGGAGCAAATCCCGGCCAGACAGCATCCTTTGCATTTCAGAATATGCAGGCAAACAATTTAGGAACTTCAGCAATAGCCGGACAGTCGCTGCAGAGTATCAATGTGACATCCTCTGGTGGAGCATCGAATGCAATTCAAATTGCTGCTGCAGCTCTCACACAGGTGACGTCATATGCAGCACAAATTGGATCCTTTCAGAATAATGTACTCACTGCAACCCAAACATATCTCACTAACTCCGTTGCAAACCTGCAGGCTTCGTATGCAAGTATCATGGATGTGAATGTTGCCCAGGAGAGTACAAATCTTTCCAATTTGCAGAACCAGCAACAAGATGGAGTAGCAGCGCTCTATGCAGCTAATAATCAGATGAGCATCTACTCTAAACTACTCCCCTAAGTCCAGCGTCGTACTTAGTTGAGGTTGATAGTAGGGCTTCTGCCCTACTATCTTTTAATGTTAATGGTGCATTAAACTTTAGATGAAAAAAATATACGGTTAACATTTGATATGAATAGTAACTTCTAATTTCCCATAGCACGAATGGATTCCAGAAACTCGATGCTTTTGATTGTTCGTTCAGAATGGTACTTCATAAATTCTCGCAGTACTCTATTGATATGCAGTATTGATTGAGGGCCAGGGTTCAGATTACATAGTTTTTCTGTGCCTACCCTGGCAAAATCCTGAAGAGTCTGCAGAGTGTCGGCTGAGATTCCAAAATGGTCTGATGCTGCGGATGCATGTTGAGGGCACAAAACTCCTCCCTGAGACGCACTGAATGCAACCATCTGATCTGAAAGCTCCATATCGCAGAGTACGCAGTGATTCAAAACTGGCATATAGCCAAGAATAGTGAGTAGTCTGAACTCAAACCCATGCAGCGGACTATCCTTCCACACACTCTCTTTTTCTAGTAGTGAAAGGGCAGCTACAGATAAGTCATAAATCGCTTTAATGGAGGTCTCATCTCTCTCGTGGATCAAACAGTCCAACAGATCACAAAGATAGCTGGATCGTGTGAGACGGCCAATATCCGATCGGAGCGCGGGGTGTGAGTTTGAGATCTCACATTGTGAAATGATATCAAGGCTTCTTCCAGTGGCAAGCATTAACTTTAGCTGGGTGAAGGGTTCGGTAGCTCCACTCAGCTTGCTATTTCCTTTTCTTGCTCCTTTTGCTACAGCATTCAGCTTGCCATAATCCCTTGTAAGAAGCGTTAAAATCCTGTCATGCTCTCCAAGGTTCCTTCTGCCTAATACAATGGCATCAGTGGTGTAGGTAGGCATTATGAGTTATCTCAGGTAAGACAAGAAAGCTCTTCTTGTATGAGTCGAATTTGTCAGCTATTCCGCTGAGGGCAAACAGTTCAGCAAACCTCATAATTTTTGCCGTATCGCTGCGAGAGGCTTTGTATCCATGCATCGTGTCTTCAGCAGTAGATTGCCATAAAATAGCGCCATCTGATACGCGTACAAGGTCTCCCACCGCGATCGCTCTTCCATCAAAGCGAAACGGTCTCCTTTGTGTTGGGCCGGACGTGGCTTCCAGATCTGTAATGCGTGCCATCAAAACATAGTCTACTTTAAGCCTCTTTCCAAGGTTTGTAACCACAGAAAGGTCTGGAACAGTTCCTGTCCATAATGATTTAGATGTCAGGCTGGAGGCTTCCATCGCCTCACTTGCCGTGCTTGCACTAACAATGTTTTGCATGTTTAGAGGAAGGAGATTTGGGTGAAAAAGTGATGAGACATTGGTAGGTAGATTTTTAAGGCCGGATGGCACAGCTACTCTTCCAGTGCTTGTAAACTGAAGAAGATCGGAATTCGGAAGTGAAGGGGTAGGTGCAATTAGCAGAGAAGAGTTTGCCGATGCAAATGGATCGGTACCACCTGCCCAAATTATGTGAACCGCCTCACGTGCACAGTTCATGCATGCCTGCCATAAAACGGAACCTCTGCTTAACAGATACACCTTTCTTAATAGCTCATGTGGAACATGGCATACACCAACAACCGGTATTGGTCTGGTGGCGGGTTTACCTGACAGAGTGCGATAGAGTAATGCTCTCACAATCACAACTCTTTCTGACGTTTCTTCCATGGATACAGACGTCACCTTAAGCGAAAAAATCTTACTTACTCCACGTTCTCTGTAAATGGTTCTTAATTCTGAATTAAGTAGTGATTCAGTAAACAGTTTGAAAGGATACTTCACAAAGTACAAAGAATTCCCAAATACTGACGTGTACTCCTTCACAAAAAGATGTTGCAGAACAATTTGGCTCAATGGGTATCTATACTGTTTAACTTCTGACGCTTCATTTCTATTTTGTGGGGATCTGCTGGGAGCTAGAAGAAGAGAGATAATATCATCGCTTGAACCTTCATTCGAAGAAAGTTGATGTTTCATTAGAAGAGAATTTGATATTTTCTGTACATTTGGAGGGAGAATTGTGGGAAACCATACAATTGCTGACTGATGTGATGATAACGCAGTAACATTTGCCGTACATTTTAATGTTAGACAAGTAATTACCACTAGTAAAGTGAGTGAAATCTGATAGTTTTGCAACTTTCGCACTGTTGACAATCCTTATTGGTTATACGTATACTTTATAAGTTAAAAGAGCTTTGCAACGCTTTTCCATTGCAAAGTTTAGGAGATCTCAGGAATGGAACAACCTGGTCGTGAGTTGCTAACAGTTGTGCAAGCAGCTGAATATCTTCAGGTGAGTCAATCCTCCATTCGCTCCTACATCAGACAAGGACAACTGCAGGCTTTTCGTATTGCTGGCAAACGGAAAGTTCTCATCCCACGTTCTGCAATTCAACAGTTATTATCTCCTGCAAGACCCGAAAGCGTTCTCGAAGATGAGTCATCCTCCTCCGATATGGAATAATTCTACCATTACAAATCACTATGATGACTAGAGGAGCAGAATGAAAGAGGAGCTAGCTGAGTTATGGCGTTATCGCCAGTTACTCAAAATGTTGGTTGCTCGAGAATTGAAAGTTCGTTATAAAAACTCGTTTTTAGGCTTTTTCTGGTCTATAATACCCCCTCTCATGCAGGTAGCAGTTTTCAGCTTTTTATATCGTGGTGTTTTGGGTCTTCCTGCCAAAAATTTAAGCGCATATCTGCTAACTGGGATTATCCCATGGTCGTTCTTCAGCTCCTGCATACTGGATGCCAGCCAGTCTATAGTTGTCAACTACACAATGATCCGTAAAATCTATCTCCCCCGGGAAGCAATACCATTAGCCATTGTAATTAGTAACACCGTGCATTTCATTTTGGGATGGGTAGTGTATTTCGCAGCATTTTTAGTTGTAGCGCACTTCTTCAATGTAGGTATTCCACTAGTTCCTTCCATGGTATTCTTTCCATTTCTGGTTATTCTGGAAGTTATTCTTGTTACAGGCATATCACTCTATGTCGCAGCTCTAAATGTTTTTTATGAAGATGTAAAGTTCCTGTTGTCCACAATATTCGGCCTCGCTATTTTCATACTACCTGTACTCTATCCTGCAGATCAAATCTACTATACTTCTCATCTGGTTCGAAATCATAAATGGATCTTTGAACTCTATATGCTCAATCCAATTGCTTCCATAATCGATGCGTTCAGACACTGCCTGCTTCAGTCTATCTCACCTTCCAACTTTAATGCCAAATTAAAACATGCGCATGCCCTTCCATTCAACCCATACGTATTTACGTGTTCAACAGTAATCACTCTTCTCATTTTCTGGGGAGGATTAACTTACTTTAACAAGCGTAAATGGCAGTTTGTGGAAAGGCCATAATATGGAAGTTAAAGATGCAGTTATAGTAGATAATCTGGTTAAGATATTTAGAATAAGATACCGATCACATCTAAAAGCACGAGCAATGGCACTATTAAAACCTGCTCCTCCCATTCAGGAATTCACTGCATTAAATGGCATCACATTCAACATACCTCATGGTCAAACAGTCGCAGTAATAGGACGAAATGGATCTGGAAAATCCACACTATTATGCCTTCTTGCTAAAGTGTACAGAAAAACATCAGGAGTTATTGAGTTGAATGGTCTTCGTGGAGGAGAAGCCAGGGTTGCGCCACTTCTGGACCTCTCAGCAGGATTTCATCCGGAGCTAACCGGCGAAGATAATATCCTGTTTTATGGTGCGGTTCTTGGCTATTCGCCTCAGGAGATGCGGCAGAAATTTGATAGTATCGTTGAATTTGCAGAACTTGGTGACAAAGTACAAACAACACTTAGAAACTGGAATGAGGGCGCAAGACTGCGGCTGGGTTTTTCAATAGCAGCGCATACTGATCCGGATATTCTGCTTGTGGATGAGGTACTGGCAGTGGGAGATGAAGCATTTCAGGCAAAATGTTACCGTTTTATAAGAGAGTTGCAAACACAGGGCAAAACCATACTCTTTGTAACCCATGATCTTAGAACTGTGGAGCGCGTAGCACAAAGAGTAATTTGGCTTAAAAATGGAGTGATTTGTATGGACGGAGAAGTTTCAGAAGTGTTACAAGCTTATCGACTATATTCTGCAGAGCAAAATCTATAAACATTTGCAAGGGGGCACACCAATGGCAATCACAATTCTAGAGCTTAACCATGTAGCTCTTCATGTTAGAGATCTGACAGCATCAGAGCATTTTTATGGCAATATACTTGGACTTAAAAAACTTCCACGTCCCAATTTCGATTTTCCTGGTGCATGGTATGCATTTGGAAATCAGGAGCTGCATCTAATCTACGATAATAATCTCTCATCAACAGACAGACACAATCATCATTTTGCCTTAAAAGTAGAGGATACGTATCAGGTGAAAGAAGAACTGGAGGCAAAGGGATTTTCTGATTTTGAGAGTCATGGCCTGCGTCCTGATGGTGCGGTGCAGCTATTTCTTAAAGATCCAGATGGGTATCGAATTGAACTCACATCCCTTCTTTCATAATCTTGAACATTCCCTGTGCATTTCAACGATTTAGAAATCTGAGATATGCACAGGGTAATACAGTTCACAGATTTTTAAGGTTAATCATACAAATTATCTAACACAAATTCAGATTATTAAAATTGATACACATCAACTATCATAAAGCAGTCTTGTCATCTACATTTTTTTCAGTAAGAACTTGCTAATTTGCCATTCACGATTACATTATTTTGAAATAGATTGACGTTACATCAATTTCAAGGTATTATGAGATAGTGGAATATCTTTCCGCAATTTTTCTTAAAGGATAATGAGAATGGGATTTGTAAAGTTTGTAGAAACAGGAAGAGCCTATGTTGCAAAGGCAAGTATCTATCGATCCGGAATGATCAGTTTTACTGCAGGTGCACGAAAACGATTCAAGATGGAAGATTATAAATACGTGGTTCTGTATTTCGACAGCGAGACACAGAAAATTGCAATAGAACTTACTAATTCTGACAATGCTGCTGGTGCACTTAAACTTAGAATGAGAGTGACCGGCGCAGACATTCCTGCCAAAGGCTTTTGTGAATACTTTAATTTGAATATTAAAGACACGAAAAGCTGTGAGCTTGATGTAGACAAAGATGGCAGAATAATCCTGGATCTCAAAAGTGCACGCGTAAGAAAAGCAAAAAAGAGAGAAATCGAGTAGGTATTCTGGAATTTTCCATTCCTGAGCATTTAATCCGTTCTACATTCTCAAATGACAAGTACCAATTCTTTAATTAGAATTGGTACTCTTGTTATCTATTTTCTGTAATCACAAGAACCATATTAATCTAATATTACTCTGATTCCTGCACATATCCCCTATTATATTTGATGCTGCAAGCAATCACTAATTCTTTATAGATTAGAATTTTTATCAAAATTCTAAGTTTTTGAACGCAATCAAGCTAGATATTCGACCTCAGATTCCTGTAAATGGCTTATCTTTAGGGGTAAACTAAATACATATAAACTTAGTGTCAGGAGCAATTTAGATGATCTGGCCAGTAGTTACAGCTTCATTTCTTGCATCTCTCGTTGAATTTGTAGAAGCTCTTACCATAATACTTGCAGTTGGAGTAGTTAGAGGTTGGAAATCAGCTCTTCTAGGCGTTGCAGCCGCTGTAGTGGTACTTACTCTTCTTGTTGTGCTGTTCGCAAAAGCTCTGGAACGTGTGCCGCTCCATTCTCTACAAGTTGCTATTGGTGTATTACTTCTGCTATTCGGAATAAGATGGCTGCGTAAAGCCGTTCTGAGAGCAGGAGGCTATTTAGGTTTACACGATGAAGCAAAAATCTTTGAAAAAACCACAAAAAAACTGGGTGAAGAAGCGAACATTAAAAAGTCAGGCACAGATCCCATAGCATTCGGCACCTCCTTTCAGGCAGTAATGATAGAAGGTCTGGAGGTCATCTTTATTGTGATAGCCACCGGAGCCGGAGGCAACTGGTTACAGGCATCACTCGGTGCAGCAGTGGCAGGATTACTTGTGATACTGTTAGGTCTTATTGTACATAAACCTCTCACACAGATCCCGGAGAATTCGCTTAAATATGCAGTTGGGGTAATTCTTACAGCATTCGGCACATTCTGGATTGGTGAAGGGGCAGGAATCAAATGGCCAGGATCTGACCTCTCACTCGTCTGGATGGTAATTGGTTATCTGCTATGCTCATTTTTTGGAGTATGGCTCGTGAGAAACCGAATTAATTCAGGAACTACTGCTGGGGCAAAATCATGAAATCAGTTCGCAAAATCTTTGAAGAGTTAATTGGCCTGTTTATTGAAGATAGCAGCCTGGCAATTGGAACAATTATATGGGCAGCTTTTGCTTACATGGTTATCCCACACTTGCCTGTCTCGCAGGCTTTGAAAGGAGTCATTTTCTTTGTTGGGGTTATTGTGATACTTATAGAGAATGTTGCAAGAACTATACGTAAGCCCTCCTAAATCATCAATTCAGAACTCGACCAGTTTTCATCCTTACTCTTAAATCAATTCGAGCAAACTTTACTTATGTGAATGCTGGAGAACATTCTTTGAAACTTCAACTTCCCCATGTACTCCTGTTTTTACTGCTGGCAATGCCATCTACTGCAGATATAAGCCAGCATACTGTTATTGTCAAAGACATTTCACCTGGTATTGTGTTTCAGCAGTTCAAAACAAATAACGGTTCAAGCCCGCTGCTATATGACGTCCTGCATATCAATCTGCATACTCCTGGAATAGGTGTCATATGTGGACAGTCCAGAGGAAAAATTGAGGATAGCAGCCCGGACACTGGCAGAGAAACAGTGAGAGCCATTGCCAGACGTTACAATGCAATTGCAGGTGTGAATGCAAACTTTTTTCCATTCACCGGTCAACCTCTCTCTCTTACAATACATAATGGTGTGCTTGTCACAAGTCCAACTCCTTTAAGACCATCTCTGGGTATAGGACCTGAGGGCGCTGTAATGGATAGTATTGTCATGCACGCTTCGGCAGCCGTAACAGGAGTTAACACCATACCGATAAGTGGCTTGAACTATGCCCCCGATGCGAATGAGATTGTGCTCCTTACGCCAGACTTCGATGAATCACCCGTAAGAAACTATCCTCTGACAGTTGTCACAATTAACTCAGTTAACCTTCCACTCCGCCCGTCCAAGAAGATGCATGGCATAGTGGCGAGCATTCAGATACTAAAGCCAGGAACCAGTATGCCCCTTTGCCAGTCGGGAGAGATGATGCTTGTTGGTTCCGGTAATGCCAGTAATGTTTTAAGCTCCCTTGCAGTTGGTAACACAATTACCTTGGAGTGTGACCTCTATGCTCAGAACCATCAAATCAATTCAGAGCCCATCTGGAAGCACATGAAAGAAGCTGTAAGTGCAGGACCATGGCTTCTAACAAATGGCCAGATTGTAAACAACATGGAGGATGAAGGGTTTAGTAAACGCTGGTTTGTTGATTTTCATCACCCAAGAACTGCGATTGGGATAACTGGAAACGGGAATCTGATCATGATAGTTGTAGATGGAAGATCAGCTCTGAGTGGTGGAATTTCCCTTTCGGATCTTGCCAAAATTATGCAGCAGATGGGTGTGGTGGATGCAATGAATCTGGATGGCGGAGGTTCAAGCACAATGGTTGTGCAGAATGAGATAGTGAATCTTCCCTCCGATGGATATTCCCGCCCCGTATCGAACGCTCTGCTTGTAACAGCACCCCCTCAAAAATCAAGCTCTGGCTCACTTGAGATCAATGCTCCTCTCGCAACTCTGACTGCTGGAGATTCGGAACAGCTTTCTGTTACTGGTTCAAGCATTTCCAAAAGAGGAATTCTGTGGGGATCAAAATATGGCAATGGGTACGTTGATCAGAGAGGTTATCTTACCTGCTATCAGGCGGGAAAAGTTATAATATTGGCGAGATGCAAAGGTCAGACAGCTAGCACTACTGTGAATGTTACAGCAGGTCCACCAGCTAACCTATCCGTTGCTCTTACTCCTCCTCTCGTATCCAACTCTAACATTAGAGCTACGCTTAAAGATGCCTTTGGCAATCCAATCAAGGGCGAGAGCATCTCTTTTTCAGTTGTAGGAGGCTCAGTTTATCCCAGCACAGTTACTACCGATATAAATGGGAATGCAAGAACCGAAGTCACCTGGAATAATCCACTCGTTTCAAATGCATCGGTCACTGTTACAGTAAACAACACTGCCTCTGTGACAGTTTCTCCTTCAGTCCTTAAAGGAACGTGGACCAAGCCCTGAAACGTTGCCTAATATCAGAATATGATTACCATCAAGATTCGGATTTGTAGTTGAATCTTGTCCGGATGTGGTTGCAGGCAGATGCCATTATGGAAACAATCAGCACGATGATTGCGTGTTGGCATCAGTTTCCATTAAAGACCCGTTTACCATCCTTTAAGATGCAAGCCACCATCAACCATGAACGTGCTCCCAGTGATGTAGCCCGCCTGTGGGGAAGCAAGATAGACTGCCAGCTCGGCTATGTCCTCTGACTGGCCCATTCTTCCAAGTGGAATGCGGCTGTTCAATCCGTTTAGCTGCTCTGGGGATCGCTGAACATGGGCAGTCATCTCGGTAGTAGTTGCCCCTGGCGCAATGTTGTTCACACGAATTCCAAACCTGGCAAACTCCTCTGCTGAACACTTCATGAGCATTTTTAAGCCACTCTTGGAGACACAGTATGCTGTATTGCCTCCCGCTGCCAAGTCTTCATGAACCGAAGATATATTCACAACACAGCCGCTTCCATGCTCCTGCATGTGCGGCACACACGCTTTGATTAATAGAAAGCAGGCGGTGAGATTGGTTTCTATTATCTTGTTCCAGGTGCTCAGTTCCATACTGAGAAGAGACTCAAATTTCTGAATGCCTGCACAGTTAACCAGGATATCGACTGATCCAAATCTCTCTTTTGTGGCATTCACCATTTGCAGAATTTCATCTTCGGATGTTACATCAGCTTCAAAAACCAGAGCGTTCCCGCCCAGCTGGATAATCTCATCGTGAAGGGAATCAGCCATATCCTGGCGCTTCAGATGATTGATTGTTACCAAAGCTCCCTCTCGCGCATACGCCCGTGCAATAGCACGCCCTATGCCTGTAGCTGCCCCAGTTACAATGGCAGCTTTTCCCTCTAAAAGCATCTAAATTCCTTTGTTTGTCTATTGCGACGTTTTGGTTATCCTGTAGGGAGAAGAAACAGAACTATCCGAAACAATGGAGTTGTTTCTAAAAATAGAACGGGTTCTTTCAGGCCAGCCCTCCCAGGTGGATTGTGGTATTTCAAGTACTCCTGTAACCCTGAATGACCGCACATAAACAATGGAGAGCATTGCTCTCACTTCACTGCTTCTGTTTGGCATTCCCCTATGAAACATGCGAAGGTCTCGCAGTATCAATGCTCCAGCTTTAACGTTCGTTCGTTCTGAGGGTATGCTTGCAGCTCGCACATCCAGCCTCTGACCATCCGCAGGTGATCGGTCAATCCATAGGTGCGTTCCAGGCCATACTTCCGTGCTGCCGTTCTCTTCGGTAAAATCGCACAATGGAATGTTCAGTACGATACTTGTTACCGGATGCGGAACATTCAGCTCTTCCCCTGTAAATAGTGGTTTTACATCCCGATGGATACCCTGAACTCCAGACCCTGGATAGGCGGCATTTGAGTGATAGTAGCCGCATTGATAATCCACGCCTAATAGTGCAGTCAGCACTGCATCTGCCCGTGGATTGCATACTATCTGGCTGTCTGCCCATGGCGAAGACAGTGCTGGATGACAGCCTACATGCTTCAAGCCAAAGGTCTTGCCATCCAGTGCTCCAATGCCTCCGTTATCTGATAGATAGGTCTCAATGAGTAGATTGTATGCAGTACGAAGCTCATCAATATACGTTCTCTCAAATACATCATCCAGAACAATATAGCCTGTATCGTTAAAGCGCCTCACCAATCCTTCTATCTCATCTGAATAACTGTGATTTGAACTACTGATTTCGGTGATCATACTGCATTTCTCCCCATTGAAAAGTATGTGATTCTAAACTTTTCCCATCTTCTGTAATGCCTCGTAACTGCGCTTGCAGATATCAAATCCATACCCGTCTGCGCCACCCTCCTCAACAACATACCACTCGGTATTTTGGATTGTTTCGCAGATCTCAAATATCTCTTTCCAGTTTAGAGTACCTTCCCCTATAACGGAATCTGCTGGTCCACCATACTCTTTCAGATGCACAGATCTGGCCCTGTTTGGAAATCGGCGCAGCGTTCCTATAGGGTCTCCACCTCCAGAAGAGTAGTTACCCACATCCATCTGCATAATAACCTCAGGGTTTGTACTCGCAAACAGCACGTCCCAGGCAATCTGACCATCTTCAAGCTTTGTATGGTCAAATCCATGTGCATGGTAGCCTGTGAACATTCCATGCGTTTTGAGCTGGTCAGATGCCTTGTTCAGGATGTCTGCAAGCTCTTTCACTCCTCCATGGGAAGTCATCCGGTCTTTGTCCATTGCAACAATAAGGAATCGGCTTCCCATGGTCTGATGGAACTCAATGCTTCTTTGCAGATTATCACCAAGTAGTGCTCCCACACTGACATGAGATCCACAACAACGAAGTCCATTCTCATCAAAATGGCTGCGCAGTTGAGTGCAGTGCATCCCTTTCCAATCCAGACTTGTCCCATCAAAGCTATACAACTCAGCACCGGCATAACCTATCCTGGCAACTTCCTGTATGGTGGCTGGCAGATTCTTGTCACACTCACCTCTCACAGAGAAGAGCTGTAAACCCACTGATATCTTCATTGAATGGAAACCTTTCTTGTTTTATCCGAATCTATTTCCACACCTTCTCAGGAGTGTATGGGTCTATCGCTAAGCTTCTGGACTGAGATCGAATCTCCTCCACTGTAAGCTCTCGCTCTGCTTTAGTGGAGAGATAGATGCCTTCGCTTATGAGTGCAGCATTCAAGGCATACTCGGCTGTTGGGAGAAGCTGGACATGCCCTAGCAAAGCACCAATCCAGTGGCGCTGCGAAGAATCGTACCATTTCGTATCGGGAATGCAGGAGTGCCAGCGGGTATCTGACGATTTTGTATCCAGAGTTCCACTGAGAGGCATATCACCCATACTGGAAAAATACGTAAGAGGATCGAGCCGAAGTCCAGCCTTGCTTCCGAGTATTTTGCTGGATTCCTGTCCATCATAATGCACTGCCCAGGTCTCTTCAATATCGAAGGTGATTCCGCCTTCCAGTCTTACCCAGCCCAGCCCCATCTCCTCCACACCATAACCACTGAAAGCTTTTCTGTCCTCGTACATCGCAAGTGCCTGATGAGTTGCGCCCGAAACAGTACGAACTGCTGGGTTACCTATTAGGTGCAGTACTTGAGTAAGATGGTAGATGCCCATGTCGAAAAGTGCACCTCCAGCTGCAATCTCCTTGTCCACAAAAGTTGCTGAGCCATATCCATCCACAAACGGCCTGCCGCGTCGTCTGTGTCCAAAAGAGCGCACATGGTATATGTCCCCTAAGGCGCCTTCATCTATCACACGTTTTGCGCCTCGCGTCTCAGCTGTGTACAGCATTCCCAGCTGAATGTGCAGGTGTTTGTTACACTCTCGGGCAGTGTTAAGCATAGCTTCAGCATCCCGGTAACATCCTGCCATTGGCTTCTCGCAATAGACGTTTTTACCTGCCTGAAGAGCATCTATAGTGATGGGTGCATGCTTATTGTTGTGCACGCATACATCCACTGCATCAATGTCTTCTCGAGCTAACAGTTCTCGAAAATCCGAATACCCTTTTTCAATATCGAAGTCCGACTGTGCAGCATCCACCTTTTCAGGAAACAGATCAGCAACTGCAACAACTTTGGCCTCGGGAATCTGGCTGTAGGTTTTCAAATGGTTTGTGCCAATCTGGCCAGCACCAATCAATCCAATTCGAACAACGTCACTCATGGTGTGCTATCCTCTTCCACTCAGCCACATAGCGTGAGCTTGAAAATTACAAATAGTAAGCATTGTTTGGTAAAGCACATATAGCAACACTTGCCTATTGATATCTCATAGGTTCAACATCATTCACTCCCCATCCTGCATCGGATTTGAAATTTGAAGGGTTATATTCTGCCAGGGCTTAAAAACAATGTCTGAATTAGGAACATGTGGCTGCTCTAGGTCAGTCCGAATTTCATTCCACAAATTGAGATATTTAATCATAGTTTCAGCAGGGAATTTTGTGCCATCAAAGACAATCTCCTTATCAGACATATTCACAAATCGTGCACAGATACTACCATTCTCAGAATAGAATAGCGCTGTAAGATGTAAATCCGGTTCGTCAATAGAGAACAGTCCACTGCTTGTTGCCTCC
>JAJZFJ010000117.1 GCA_021805395.1 bacterium | reverse complement strand
CGAGATTCTGATATCCAAATATTCGCTCTGTTCCGCCCACAAACAGTACCCCTCCAGGTCTCAAAGCATTCATAAATTTCGCATATAGTGCATCCTTTGCTTCATTCGTAAAATAAATCACCACATTCCTGCAGCAGATCAGGTCATATCCCTCTTCAAATCTGTCTGCCAACAGATTCTGCTGTCTAAAAGTCACCCGAGATCTCAGCTTATCAATAATCTGATATCTCTGAGGCATACCAGGACCTTTTGTAGAAGGTATCACCTGGAAATATTTCTCAATATCAGCAGCTGGCAGGTTTCGTATGTCATTAGAATCAAAAATTCCCTGCTTTGCTTTTGCTAAAATTGAAAGATCCAGATCAGTTGCGTGTATGGTATGGCTTACACCAGGTGATATCCGGTCCAGCAAAATTGCAAGAGAAAATGGTTCGGCACCGTAAGAGCACCCAGCACTCCATATCCTAAGTGGCTTCCTTCCAGCCAGCATAGGAGGGAGTATCTGCTTCTCCATCTCGATCCATTTTTCGGGATTTCGGAAGAGTTCCGAAACATTGATAGTCATTCTGTCCAGGAAACATGCATACTCTGTGCTGTTTTTGTCCAGGAAATTGAAATACTCTACAAAGTTTTTACAGCCTGCCTTTTCAACCAGCGTTAAAAGTCTTCTATGCATCTGCTGCTGTTTGTACAAGTTTAGATCGATGCCAGATTTTTTAAACATCAACTTTCTGAACTGGATGTAATCCTCTGTATCCAGAAAAAGCTGACCCTCTTCTGATGCCGTAAATACCGGTGTGTTTGCCATCCTGAATTCCTTTCTAGGCTGCACGTTTTAATTGTGAACTATCCATAGTCTGTTTATATTGCACCATTGTTAATATGTTACATGTCTTAAGATTGATTAATACTTTATCATCTTTACCCAGCGTTTTAACCCGCATATCACCGTTGTCAGTTAATGTTACTGTTCTGCCACACACCCCTCCAACGTCAACTGCTGCAGGTGTAATTCTTAAAGATGCCAACATGGCAAGTACTGCTTCTGCATTTCGTGGCCCCACATTCAGCATCTTCCCATTATCAGATCCTTTAAAAAGTTGAGCTCCACCAGCCATTGCAAAGTTTATTTTTTTGCTGTCAGCACCTAATCCACTCATTTTCTCTATTAAGAATTTAACCGCGCTGTCCGCATACTTACCAGGAAAATCCTGTGCTCCATGACTCTCTGGAAGAACAACATGTACCATTCCTCCAACCATGTTTACCGGGTCAAACGCACATAGGCCAATACAGCTTCCTAATCCGAGTGCAACAAGATGATCACCTTCTCCTCTGAATATCTTGCATTCGCCCATCCCTACCATTTGCATGTGAAGCGCTAGTCTCCTTCCATGTTGAGTGCCTTTAGAATTATCTCCATACTCCCGGGGGCTGGTACATAGATAAAAAAGCCAGTGATACTTTCTTTACCTCCACCTAACTCTGTCTGAATGGTGAGAGCTTCAGCATTCAGCGCATCCACCGATTCCAAATAGATTTGTAAAGATGACAGAACCGCAGCTGCATAATCCAGTGCAAAGGCAGGAGGTGTGGCTGTAAGTGTGAGATGCGTCATGTCTGAGATTGCTGTGAGATACGAGCACGACAGTATATTCCCCAGTTCCATAATACAGGAGCATTCCAGCTCGTCCAGCTGTTCTGTCTCCCCCCACTCTCTGCATAACATTCTGTCTGCCATTCTCATGGCTCCAGATTGAGATGTTAGGAATGCAATGTGCCCAGGAGCGTCTCCTTCTACAAACATGTAGATACAGACAGAAATCTCCTCAGCGCCTCCCATCGTTGCAACGAAGTCTGCAAGGCTGACGATTCCCACCTCGGGAACAGACATGTCAATTCTCTGATCCGTTAGAGTTGCTAACGAGGTTACTGAATTGCCTGCACCAATGTTTGCTATTTCACGCATTATCTCAAGGTGAGATGGTTTCACTTCAATTTCCTTCATATAGGTAGACATCAATCGTTTTCTCCTGGTAACTATTCTCGGTCAGATAACAATGATGTTAGAGGAGTGATAGGTGTTTTTAGCAGTAAACTGGTATACCTACTAGCTCTCAGGAAAACCTGAGATTTCGGTGGCTGATTTCCGATACATACATTGGAAGCTCCATTACAGGAACAACTTTCACCAGATTTCATCCACCTAAATAAGGATGCTGCACACATGGTTAGCCTGCCACTTAACCCAAATTCTATATTCTCTTCTGGATCGGATCATTCAAAAGACCATCACGATTTAACATTCACAGTCTTTGAAAATGCTGAAATCGAAGTTAAAGGTCACAATTTTGCAGGTATAAACTACCCTGCTCTCGATTTGGAATGGATGAAGAGGGCATTGGGGGTAGAAAAGGATGCCAGCATTTGTATGATAGATGAGCGGGAGTATTTCAGGGCCGATTCGCCTTTGCAGTGGGATTATTCTGGAAAGTATGATGCTGTGATAAGCAGAGGCATGGCACATACAGTGGCGGACCCAGCAGAATTTTGTGAAAAACTCATGCGCATTGCACCATGTGGTTTCATAGAGACACCATCCTATGAAGCATCGCTGCTTGGTGCATCGCCAGACCAGCGCTGGTTAGTTAGTGTTGTTAATAAGCCGAACGGCAAGAAGATACTGCATTTTGCGCCTCGTCCCTTTATACGTGTCCCCTTCAGACATGTACTAGCCGGACCATGGCATCAGGACATTGAGTTTAGAACAAACTGGGAAGTTCACTATAGGAACATCTCCCATACACAGTATCAATGGAAAGACAAAATAGAATATGAAGTGGAGTATGGACCATCTGTATACGACCCTGCCGAGCCGGACCACATCGCTGAGGCATGCCTTGATGCAGCCATCTGCCGTATGAGGCTGGGGGGTGTGCCACCCCACTTAATCCTTAAACTCACCGAACGGGCTATGCAAAACTGCCCCGAATTAGCTCTTGTGCAAAACACCCATGGCTGTGCGCTCTGGTTCGCTGGGAGGTTTGAAGAAGCTAGAAAAGCGTTTGTGGAAGCATGCAGAATTGAACCCAATGTGTCTGATTACAGACAGAATTCCTTTCTTTCCTTTTCACCACAAAACTGGCCATGCCTGAAGCTGTTACCGTTTGCCCCAGATGAGACTTCAGACATAGAAGATAACTTCGGCGGAAAAATATACTATGCTTTCCGAAATTACGACAGCCGCCTCGCACGAGACCTGAAAATTAGAAAGCGTGAGAAAGTTGTGGATATCGGCGGTGGTCAACGTCCTTTCGAAAGTGCAAGCATCAGTGTTGACTCTGATATTCTCGAAGGTGTACATCGGCAGGGGTTAAAAATTCAGCGAGATCGCCCTCTCGTTTGTGGAGATGCACAACGACTTCCATTCAGGAACCATGCCTTCGATGTAGCCTGCTGCAGAATGGTTCTGGAACATGTTCAAGATCCAGCCTCGGCATGTGCAGAGCTGCAAAGAGTTGCAAAACGAGGTTTTCTGGAGACTCCCAACCTTCTATGGGAATGTGTGTACGGACATCCTACACACCGCTGGGTTATTCACTGGAACGAGAAAGAGCGAGTCCTTACATTCAACAGAAGAACATTTGTGGAAGGACCGTTCCGTTCAGCTATCGTTCCCTTCCTGTATAAAAATGCCTATATCAGCCGAGCTTTCGAGGTTACTTTTCGGAATCTCGCCACATCACAGGTCACCTGGGATGAACAGCATCCTTTCACAGTTGTAGTAAATGACGTGGAAGATTCCAGCTACGACTATCTGGCGCGTAATGAAGATGCAGTGCGAGGAGAGCTTGCCTACGCCACCGATATGTATAGAGGTGGGCTGATGGAAGTAGCGGTTTCGGAGATGAAAGCTGCACTTCGTTCTGCTGTCACACCAAAACTGCGCCTGGAGCTGGAAGATCTGCGCTCAACCCTAAGTAGAGCCTACAAAAAATCTGGATTACCCTGCCCTTTTGAAGAAAATGAGCCAGTAGTAAACAAAAAACCTGCCAGCATACTGGAAACTCCCCTTCTGTGGCATGCCCCCATAAAAGACCCCAGTGGCTATGCGGATGAGGCTCGGCACTTTTTACTCGCTCTGCATAAAACCGGATGCCGCCCTACAGCACGGGAGATTCGCTGGAATAACAGATCGGCTTCTTTGCAGCCAGAACAGGCAAGGATCCTGGAGGCAATGATTCGTCGCTCACGTCCACCAGGTGCTGTCTATATCTGTCACATTCTTGGAAGCCATCTCAGACGAATCCCTGAAGCTCGAGTTTGTATTGGAAGAACCATGTTTGAAACAGACAGACTGCCAGTTGAATGGGTTGCAAACTGTAACGCTATGGATGCCATTTGGGTGCCATCCGAATTTAACAGAAATACCTTTGCTGCTTCCGGTGTAATTGCTGAAAAGTTACGGGTTGTTCCAGGAGCAATCGATATGGCTCCATACAATGCAGTTCAGTCGCCAATGAAGATTGATGGCAGCAAAGGTTATAACTTCCTCTCTATATTCGATTGGAACCTGAGAAAAGGATGGGATGTGCTCCTTAAGGCGTATGTCACAGAATTCTCTTATCAGGAAGATGTAGCTCTCATACTGCAGGTTCACTCCTCCGAGGGACTTTCAGACGACGAGATCCTTCAGCAGGCCCAAACTTGTATCGCTGGTATCGAAGGGGTTGATCCCGACAGAGTCCCAGACATTATCCTGCGAACCGAGGTAGTTCCAGACAAACTGATGCCTGCTCTCTATGCTGCATCAGATTGCTATGTAATGCCCACGCGTGGGGAAGGCTGGGGACGGCCATATATGGAAGCAATGGCATCTGGCAAGCAGATTATTGCTACTAACTGGAGCGGTCCAACCGCATTCACAACACCCGACACAGCCCTGCTTCTGGACTATGAGCTAAGAGATGTATCTGATTCCATGACAGAAGAGCTGCCTGTTTTTAAGGGACACAAATGTGCCGAACCCTCGCTCTCACATCTCAAACAGCTTATGAGAACAGCGTTTGAGCACCGGCAAGAAGGTCTGCAAATGGGCAAACAGGCCCGCCAGCATATAGAGACCTGCTTCACATACGAGCCGATTGTCAAGATTTTGGAAGAGGAGATTCTGCGTCTTATCTGATGCAGAAACACTATGCGAATACTTTTAGCCTTTGCTCCACATATTCAAGAGATTTTGAAACACAATACTCTTGCTGATACGGGTCATGACATTCTTTTTTATGACTGGAACATAAGACAGATACCCTGGAACCCCAAAATGAACTGGCAGGAGATCCTTGCAGTATGCCCTGCAGGCTGGGTGCCAGATATCTACATCCACTGGTCAATAGAGTACAACCCCATCCCGCATGGCATTGAGGATGCTGCCTGTTATACGGTTGGTGTTTTGGGAGACTGGAATTTGGGTGGAAGAGCATTGGAGATAAGTCGCAATCTTTTCGATGGTCTGGTGGCAGATATGCCTGGCTGTGAGTTGTTACAGCGCATGGGACATTCCTCAGTAACCCATGGCTATCTGTGGGCTTATGATCCAGAGGTACATAGACTGAGTAATCCAGTCAATTCTGCCAACAGAGATATTGATGTGCTTATGATAGGAAATTTCAATCCAAGAATACAGCAAAAACGCAATCAGTTACTCTATCAGGTTGCCGGTCTTTCAGAGAGTTACAACATCCAGATTGTTTCCGGTGTGTTTGGAGCAGAGTATGTGAAGCTCATGAATCGCGCCAGGATAGTCTTCAATATGAGCGTACGTGGAGAAGCAAACATGCGGAGCTACGAGTCTGCTGCATGCGGTGCTCTCACTTTTAACGAGGAAGGCAACCGGGAGCTTGAATCTATCTCAATACCGGATGAGCACTACATTGCCTACAACAGGGATAACCTGGAGGATCTTTTAGAAAGATATCTTAGCAAGTCATGGGAAAGCAGAAGGATAGAAATAGCTGAGAACGGAAGGAAGAATGTGATCCCTCATACCTATGAAGCTCACATGCGGCTTCTTCTTGAGGAAGTAGAGAAGCAGGCCATGCAATGGTATGAACAGGAGAGTGAGAATCATAGCAGACGAAAACCCTGCACGATTGAATATCTCACCCAGTGGTTACTCACTCCATTCCCGGAAGTATGGAAATCTGCACTTCAAACAATTCAAAAATCACCACCATCTCATGACGTAAGGTGCTTAAAAAGTGTCGCAGAGGGACTTTTAGCTGTAACGCAAACAATTAATGAAGATTACTCAAGCCGCAATGTTCCTGAACTGTTGAACAGAGCATGGAGCTTGAAATCAACACATCAGTATGAGGGAGCCATTAAGGTATTAACTTATGCCCAGTCACTACTGGATGAGACGAATCTTAAAGGGCTTATACTTCCGCTGCAATACTCATTCTTCGATATTCAATCTGATATAGTATGGCAAAACGCCCCTGTAGATTCTTTTGAGTGGAAGCAGAATATGACAGTAGTTCTGAAAGCTCGACTGCAGGCGCTGTTGGCTGAATGCTTTTCGTTATCTGGAAATTATGAAAAAACTGTTGAACTTGCAATTCAATCTCTTGAGCTATTCCCGGATAATTCTGATCTGATGATACTGGCTGCACGTTCATTATTGTTTGTTGGCAGATTGGACGATGCAGTTGATATGTATCGACGCCTGTATACAATCAACCCAATGGATATTGGTGCACAGCTGGAATTTGCACGCGTTTTGATAGATAGCAGAAGATACAGAGAGGGAGATCGACTTCTTACAGAACTGACTACTAAAGGATCTTCAATTTCCAGCTTTCAACCTTTCATGCCTGAGATTGAAATGCTTCATAAGGCGGCAAAACAACATCTATCAAACGATACAGCTTCTATTGCATTAACACGCTGTCTTTTCTTGCCAGATTGGAGTAACACTGCAGACTGGATGCCAACCCTAAAACAGTATGTTACGCATATCAAAAGGGAGGATCCGATGGTTCTAATCCTCTATTCACACCCAGACGGTATGGATACCCGAATGGTACTGGGGAATGTGAAACGTTATCTGGAATGTGAAATCCAGATAAGCCCAAATAGATTTCCGCATATTACAGCACTGAACCACAGATACGATGGAGATGAAAGATGGAAACTGATTGCGCAGGCAGATGTTTTATTAACCACTCCGTCTCTATCTGAAAGAGACAAAAGCCTCGCTCAAAATTTGAAACGTACTCTGCTATCTCAAGATGAGATTGCGCACCTGCATTCTAAGGATGGAGAATAAAAATGCCACTACAGATGAAGTCAAAACATAACTCCGTTGTATTGAACGGATCTTTCTTTGCTAATCACAGCCTTTCAATGGTTAACAGAGAACTTGTTTTATCATTGTTGAAACGTAAAGATGTCCAGGATAGATTTGATATCAGTCTAGACACAATCACTAGTGAGTATTACACTCCGGAATTAGATGAGAGCTTTAAAATACTCTCCGGCAAAATGACTGCGGCCGAACACCCTAACATAACCGTTCGTCACAGATGGCCACCGGATTTTTCATCACCTCGCTCTGGTCT
Organism: bacterium; assembly: GCA_021805395.1. Lineage (GTDB taxonomy): Bacteria > Armatimonadota > Chthonomonadetes > Chthonomonadales > Chthonomonadaceae > JAJZFJ01. Next base: position 44,760 of record JAJZFJ010000117.1, on the reverse strand, counting down.
GCTCGTTATTAATCAGCCATGGGAGTATGGAGCATTACCCAAAGCCTGGATTGAACCAGTGAAGAGCCGGGTTGATGAAGTTTGGGCATACACACGTTTTGTGAAAGATACATATATGCGTGCAGGTATCTCTGAAGATAAAGTGTTTGTGGTACCTGCAGGAATCAACCCATCAAGATTCTACCCGACTATGCCCAGACCTAAGCGAAGTACGCATCCGCTTCTTTCCAGCATTAACGAAGACACCACACTCTATCTGTTTGTGGGAGGCACAATAGCAAGAAAAGGTGCCGATGCACTTCTCAATGCATGGGCTGCTGCTTTCACCCCGCAGGATAACGTTGCACTACTAATTAAAGATTTCGGAACCTCTTCCTTTTATGCAAACCAGGGTCTAAAGCCGCAAATAGAAGAGCTGCAGGCTGTGGGTAATGTTGCAACAATTCTGTACACAGATTCGGAACTGACAGACTCGGAGATTACCGACCTATATGCCGCCTGCGACTGTCTGGTGCATCCTTTCAGAGGTGAAGGTTATGGACTGCCAATTGCTGAGGCAATGGCATGCGGTAAGCCCGTAATCTGTACGGAGTTTGGAGCTCCATTAGATTTCACATCCGCCTCCACTGTATACTATGTGCCTGCTCGCAGAACCGCTCACACTGTCTGCTCAATCTCCAACACCGAGACGATGGGATTCCCATTCTGGGGAGATCCCAGCGTTGAGGCACTCATAGAGCAGATGCGCTATGTTAACAACCATAGAGCTGAAGCAGCAGCCACTGGACTGAGGGCAGCAGAATGCATGCATTCCCATCATACATGGGATCATGCAGCTGCCATTGCTGCTGGCAGACTTCTGGAGCTGAGCGACCGAACCGAAAGCAAATCTGTCACGAATATTCCTATCTCTTTAGGCATAGAGAACATCTCCCTCGACGATTTCGTGAAGGAAGATTATGCAGAGAGAGTTGCCAGTGGAGTACAGATGCTTCGACGAGCAGAGTGGAAAAAAGGATTTGATACTCTTGAAACGTGCCTGAAAGAGAATCCAGATGATCCTGAAGTTATCAGCGCTCTTGCCATTGCCTGTTTCAGGCGCGGCGAGAAAGTGAGAGCACTTTCGCTGCTTCATGAAGGTGTAATAAAATCTCCCAATTCCAGAGATATCCACCATAACTTGGCATTCTGTTTAATGGATGACGGCAAATTTGAGGAGTCTCTCAAACACGCCCTTATTGCATTAAAAATCTCGCCTGATAACAAGGATGTCCAGAGGATGGTAGAACGGGCACACGATGGCGTTCTTCAACTTTCCAGACGTCTGTTGAGACAGGCACCATCTAACAGGCGCAAAGAGGTTAGACGCTCTGCAGAATATACACGGCTGATGGCACTATACAATGAGGCAGAAGAGATTCTCACGAAACAGAATACACCTTCGCGACCACGCATATCACTCTGTATGATTGCGAAAAATGAAGAGCATTTTCTTAGAAACTGCCTACAAAGCGTTCAGGGACTGGTTGACGAAATTGTTTTGGTAGATACGGGATCTACCGACAAAACCGTTCAGATAGCGGAAGAGTTTGGCGCCAAAATTGTACACTTTGAATGGACGGATAACTTTGCAGAAGCGCGTAATGTCTCTCTTAAACATGCAACAGGTGACTGGGGCTTGTGGCTTGATGCTGACGAAGAGATCGATCCCTCATCACTGACTGTATTTAGAGAAGAGGTCGATATGGCTCCAGCAAACGTTGGTGCATTCATGGTCTCAATCTGTAACTGGCTATCCACCACAGAGCGTGTACCAGATGGTGAGAAGGCGTTTCACCATGCTGCGCGACTGTTCAGACTAACGCCAGATGTGACGTTTACTGGCAGAATCCATGAGCAAAATCTTGGATCAATTCTAGCAAAAGGTTACTCGTGCATGCATAACGAAAACCTCAAGATTGATCACTTTGGATATGCCGCAGAAGTGATGTCTGCCCGAAACAAACATGACCGATTCCTTAGAATGCTGCACCGGGAGGTGGAAGAGTGCCCAGAAGAGTGGCTGAAGGCGTTTCAGTTATTCAACCTGGGAAATGCCTATTTCACAAAAGGGGATATGGAAAATGCTGCCAAGTACTTCAGTCAGGCTGCAGTCTCCGCTATCTCCTCGGAGGAGTACACCACACTGCTTTATGTGGAATGGGCAACTGCACTTCACCGTATTGAACGTGCGGAAGATGGACTTGAAGTGTGCTGCAAAGCAGATGAATTAGGATTAGTTCATAGTGGAATTGAGTTTTCCAGAGGATTTTGTCATCTTCATCTTGGACAGTATGAAGAGGGAGAAGTTGCGTTTAGAAGGGCTCTGCACCTTGGAAGCGGAGGAAGCGGATTCATACAGAAAAGTGGAGATATTGGCATAGGCACGTTCAAAGCCAATTTCGGTCTGGCTATGGCACTCACAGCACAGGAAAAATATGAGGAGGCGCTGGAGCAATGCGCCCTTGCCTTGGAAGGACAACCGAACTGGCATGAACCACTCTATATGGGGACTGTTTGCAAGAAGCATTTAGGCAGGGAAGATGAGACAATCTCTGACCTGAAGAAGGTGCTTGAACTTGTACCAAATCATCTGGAGGCAAGGTTGTCGCTGGCTGAACTGCTTGTGAAAAATGAACAGTACAATGAGGCGATTTCACACCTGCAAATTCTGGATGATGCAGACCCAAGTGTTCCGGTAGTGGTCGCTTCCCTGGCCACGTGTTACGAGAACACAAAACAGTGGTCTCGCGCTCTTGATGCCATAGAGAGATTGGGAGATCTCACAGACCCTAATGCTGAGGTATGTGTGAATAGAGGCAGGATACTGGCTGCCATGAACCAGACAGTCGAGGCTCTAGACAGCTACACTGAAGCTATCATGATCGATCCCTCCTACGCAAACTCCTACTTCAATGCTGGCGATCTTCTATATTCTATTGGAGAGTATGGCCGTGCGGTAGAACTATATGTGGCAGGACTTGAACGACAACCGAATCATGAAACCGGCTACTTTGTTCTGGGCAACTCACTTTTCCAGATTAGGCAATATGAGGCAGCCGCAGAAGCGTATCGGCAACAACTTCGAGTCAATCCGAATCATAGTGCTTCTGCACATAATCTCGAGATGATAGCCGGAATGAAACAAGAAGCTGTAGACAGCGTTTAGTTCAATGATAATTGCTGCATATAGTGCGGAATACACCATATGCAGCAATTAAGCAATCTTCACCCTCCATTAGCAAGCGTCTAGTGCGATGTGAATGGAGGTTTGAACCATAAGTGCTAGTATAGGTGCCGAAGGCAGGGTAGCGGTACGTAAAAGTTTAACAGTGGCAGCAAACAGAGCAATCAGACTATCGCGTCTACTCCACGCAGGTGGGCTTTGGGCTTTCTGCACGGTACTCCAGTGCCGTGCACGCAAACCTGTAAATGCGACTCCACCCTCCGGGCTGCGTACTCCCAATTCCTCCCGGCGCGTGCTGGTGCATATTGAAGGAGGAGGAGACAGTGCGCCTCGTGAAGCGTATCCAGCATACGCTAATGCTAAGCTTCTCGCACTCTTACCCTCCCTTAATGAGCGCTAGCGAATGGCGAGGGGAAGGTCGCGACAAAGGCGCGGGGAGAGGTTTGTCTGGCATGGGTTTGAACCCGTCCGGTACAGCCCTATACAGCAAAACCGTCACACCTCCCACCCTTTCTTAATGAGCGCAGTCAGTGGCGTGAGGTGGAGTTTTCGGCAAGCTTACAGCCATTTATGCTAATCAATCACACCGCACTCACATTCAGAGAGGATATCGTTATGTAGCCATCTGATAAGCTTTTCAAACTCCGTCACTCTGGTCAGTTGTTGTGCCATTTGACACTCAACCAATATGTTAACAAAAACATACGGAACAGATTTATCTACGAGCACAGACGAATATGCTCCACCAATATGTGCCGAACAGTTTATTGATGGATACACCATGCCCTGTAACAGATGACTGAATAAAATAGCCATTGCCCAGATATATCCCTGTATGTTTCACTCTGGAACCATCTCTGCTTAATTCGAAATAGAGCCTATCTCCACAGATAAGGGAATCAGGAGATACAGGTACCCCAACATCGATCTGTTCGTCTGCAACCCTCGGAAGATCATAGCCCAGAGCACCAAACACCCTTTTCACAAACCCTGAGCAGTCTATCCCTTTATGGGTATTTCCACCCCATTCGTAGGGAACACCAAGGAATGATTCTGCCACGTTCACAAGCTGCTGCGGGTTTCCATGAAAGAAAGGAACAGACCCTGAGGGGAAATTGTTTCTCTCTTCGGGACCTGGCGAGTCTGGCATGCTGAGTGCAGAAAGCACAGCATCCTCGTGCATCATCTGTAGTGCCTGAGTTGGCAGCCATCCAGAGGAGCCGTCCTGCATGAGGATTCCTACCCAGCCATTCTTTTGGCTGTTAACTGCCACATCGGTTCCAGCTGAGACTTCACATAACTCGCGAGAGTTAACGTTAGGATTACGATGTATGACTGTATTCGTGATAATTTCAGCCAACCTTCCCACATCGTTCCTGGGTGGCTGATCACCCCTTGACGTGAGCTGTCTATCGTAGTTTCGCTGCTTCTCCACCTGACGTTCTGCCTTTAATCTAGCTTCTGTAGCAGTGATGTTGGCTTTGGATGGAGGCAGTTTGAACGTTATTGAGGTATCGGCATAATCGGTAGTAGATGAACATGCAAGAATCACAAAAGTCCATAACGATATTTTCGTTATGAACTCTAATGATGGTTTGCTTTTAGCATGGTTAAGAAAAAGCATTCTTACCCCCTGACAATTAGGGTGCAAGGCTGGCTTCATATATATACTGCATGAATCCAGCCTGTGATTGGTAGATATCAGCGTTTGCTGAACTGGAAGCCTCTTCGTGCACGTTTGCGTCCGTATTTCTTACGCTCTTTCACTCTTGGATCTCTTGTTAACATACCGGTTCGGCGAAGACTTGGTCTCATCTCAGGATCTACCTCAAGGAGAGCCTTTGCAATACCATGTCTCACAGCTCCTGCCTGTCCGCTGAGACCTCCACCATGACATTTTGCGATCACATCGAAATGTCCTACAGTGGAAGTAATACGGAATGGCTGATGTACCAAATGAGCGAGTACTCTTCGCCCAAGGTACTTTTCGGCTGGTCTGTCGTTGATGGTTACAGTACCTGTACCAGGAGTAATCCATACTCGGGCTACGGCATCTTTGCGTTTACCAGTTCCGTAATATCGAATTGCTACTGCCATACCTACTCTCCTCTCTTCTGCACACCCTCGGTGTAGATGACAGGCATCTGAGCACTATGAGGATGTAGAGGGCCACGATAGACCTTAAGCTTGGTAATAATCTGGTCACCCAGTTTATTGTGAGGAACCATACCTCTAATCACTCTTCGGATTGCTGTTTCTGGAGTTTTATCCAACTCTTTGAGGCGCTGCACAGATTTGAGTGCACCTGGCCATCCGCTGTGGTGATAAACTTCTTCTTTACCTTTGGAGTTGCCAGTAAGCACAACTTGTTCGGCATTAATTATAATGACGAAGTCACCAGTATCTACATGAGGTGTAAAAATGGCTTTATGCTTTCCTCTAAGGATTTTAGCAGCATCAACAGCTAAACGTCCCAGTGGTTTATTGGCAGCATCCATCACGTACCATGTGCGTGACATCTCCATATCTTCTGGCCGTGCCGACACGGTGATTTTCATATCAATCTCCTCGTTATCATACCGTGGAAGACACTCCGGATATCGGAGAACACTCTTCCCAACAGTCGTTTGTTTAAACTATCTACCTATTCTTTAGTATCTAAACTGTGCGCGTTGTATAATTTGCGAACCCCATAGCTCACTCGAGCAAGACACAGCCCTTGTGGTGGCGCACATGGTCCTGCGGACCTACGATCTTCTTTTGCAATGATTTCGGGAATGCAGTCAGCAGTACGCTTCCCTTTCCCGACATCAATTAAAGTTCCAACTATATTTCTGACCATTCCTCGCAAAAAGGCGTTGGCCTCTATTCGAACAAACACAAGCTGCCGGCGTGTGACCACATCACACCTCATCACATCCCGCCATGGTGTTTGATCAGGTTTGAGCTCATTTGCAAAGGAAGCAAAGTTCTGTTCACCAATCAAATATCCCGCAGCCAGCTGCATTGCTGAAGTATCCAGCTTAGCTTTCACGTGCGTACTGTATCTGCGGTACAGAGCAGAACGTGTATCGGTATTCAGTATAAGATATACATAGGTCCGTGAGGATGCAGAAAAGCGAGCATTGAACTCGTTTTGTACCACATCCACCCGACTTATACTTATATCCTGGTTCAGCACGCTGTTAATAGAGACGGTGAGCTTATCAAGTGGTACCGGAGTACTTCCTGAAAAACTTATCACCTGCCCTAGCGCATGTACCCCTGTATCGGTACGGCCAGCAGCTGTTATTCTGCCTGCGAGTGAGCATCTCTGCGAGATTGCCCTCTCCAATTCACCTTGCACTGTTCTAACACCATGCTGCCATTGATACCCTGCAAAGTCAGTGCCATCATACTGGACCACTGCTCTGAAGGTATGCAGATCACTCATCGTGTTGCCAGAAGCTTAGTTGTGCTTTCTGCCTAAACCAAAGAGGCTTTTGCGACCCTGTTCGGGTGCTTGCGCTACATCTTCTCTAGGCTTGATGTTCACTTCATTGCCTTCAACGAACTCAAGCAATACCATTGGAGCACCATCTCCGCGTCTGGCTCCCAGTTTCACAATTCTTGTATAACCACCGTTTCGCCCGATGTAGCGAGGAGCGATCTCCTCAAACAGGCGCGGTACAGAGTAGAATGGATTTCGAGCGATTTTAGCACCGCCTTTGGGTCCTTTGCGAATTGGATCCCGCACGAACTCATCCATATTGCTGTCGATGTATTTTCTAACGAGACGTCTGGTGTGCAGCTGCATCTCAACAGTTGCATCTGCTCCGCCTTTTCGAGCGATTGTAACCAGCTTCTCAACAATAGGACGAACCTCTTTGGCTCGAGTCTCAGTAGTAATTATATGATCATTAATGATAAGATTTCGTGTTAGTCCCTTTAAAAGAGCACGTCTCTGATCACTAGGTAGACTGAATTTACGTAATGCCTTACGATGGCGCATCTAATCTATCCTTTCACTCGTTCTCAGTATCTGACTCAAGATCAATGTCACCAAGGTCTATTGTGGCACCACCTTTTAACGTGAGGTCAAGAGCAGTTAACTTAACTCTAACTTCTGCAAGAGACTTGCGACCGAAGTTTCGAATTTGCATTAGATCGTTCTCTGAATACTGTACCAGATCGCCAACCGTGAGAACAGACGCACGCTTTAAACAGTTGTAAGTACGTACTGAAAAGTCCAGCTCTTCAATGCGTGAAGCATACACACCAGTATCGAGACTTGGCAGAGCAGCAGGTTCTTCCCCTTCGAAATATCCACGAACAGATACTGTTGAGGTGTACTCTGCGAACAGGGCAAAATAGTCGCCCAGAATGACTGCAGCTTTGCTAAGTGCAACACCTGGCTTTACAGCACCATTTGTCCAAATTTCTAGAACAAGTCTTTCAAAATTGGTATTCGATTGTACTCTGGTTGATTCAACATTGAAATTGACTTTTCGAACAGGTGTAAATGCAGCACCAATTGGGATGGATCCGATAGGCTGGGATGCTCTGCGCTCTAGCCGCTCTGGCAGAACGTATCCTCTACCCACGTCCACAGTCATTTCAATATCCAGCTTTGCTGTTGTATCAGAAATAGTTGCCAGATAGAGTTCTGGATTCACTACTTCCACGCCAGATGGGCAATCAACATCAGAACCTGTAATTCTTCCTTCACCACTTCTGCTGATCTTAATTGTTTTAGGTTCTGTTTTGCCATTCTGGCTGATATCGTCTACCTTAACAGCCAACTCTTTTATGTTGAGAAGCAGCTCGGTGGTATCTTCCTTAACTCCTGGTATAGTGGAGAACTCATGCAGAACCTTATCGATTCGTACATAAGTTACAGCAGCACCAGGAATAGAAGAAAGCAGAACTCTTCTAAGTGAATTGCCTAACGTCACCCCGTATCCACGCTCGAGCGGCTCAACGACAAATTTGCCGTAGCTGCTGGTCTCCTCGAGCGTGTGGATGTTCGGAGTAATTTCCATAATCTCACTCTCCTCGATACTGTTTGCATTGTGTGAGTACAAACAGTAGAAATCGCAGCATCAGCGCGAATAGAATTCGATGATCAGTTGCTCGCGAACGTTGGTGTCTATCATCTCTCTGGTTGGAACTTCCACAACAACCCCTTCGAGAGTTTGGGTATTCATCTGAAGCCAAACGGGGATAGATCGTTTATGGATTCTTTCCCTAGCCTCTTTAATAACCCCACTTTGGGACATTGTCTCGTAAACACCGATTCTATCGTCTTTTTTGACAATGTAGGAAGGAATATTCACTCTCTGATTATTTACAGTAAAGTGTCTGTGAGTAACCATCTGACGTGCCTGCGCTCTGGATGAAGCGTATCCTAATCGGAAAATAACATTATCCAGTCGCAACTCAAGCAGTCTCATGAGATTTTCGCCTGTAACTCCAGGCTGTCTTAATGCAAGGTCAAGATAGTTACGGAACTGTTTTTCCAGTACACGATATATGCGTCTCAGTTTCTGTTTTTCACGTAACTGGTGACCATATTCTGTCATTTTCTTCTGGAAAAGGGGATTTTGTTGACCAGCGCCGCTTCCCCACCCTGGTGGCTTATCGCGCCATTTGGTCTTCTGGTCTTTGCTCCTGTCGAGCGTACACTTGGTGTAGCATTTATCGCCTTTCAGGAATAGTTTCATTCCTTCACGACGACACTGCCGACACCTCGGATCGTGGTTATCAGCCATATTCTACTAAAAACTCCTTCTGGACGTTTACCGTTGCCAGTAATTAACGATGAGATGATCTTCTCATCGGGTGTTTACATACCTGAAAAGTGGTACTTCATCCACCCACATAAGCAAATTAAACCGAAATTCTAAACTCTTCTTCTCTTGGGTGCACGGCATCCATTGTGAGGAATTGGTGTCACATCCTTGATCATGGTAACTTCAAGTCCCACACTCTGCAGTGCACGAATTGCGGTTTCACGACCGGACCCTGGCCCTCGAACATATACTTCCACCCTGCGCAACCCGTGCTCCATTGCTGCCCGGGCAGCTCTTTCAGAAGCAATTTGAGCTGCAAAAGGTGTACCTTTACGAGTGCCCTTAAACATGCCAACACTACCTGAACTTGCCCAGGCCAAAGTATTGCCCTGAACGTCGGTTAGTGTTACCAGTGTGTTATTGAATGTAGACTGAATATGAGCAATACCCTGAAGTACATTCTTTTTTTCACGTGATTTGGTGCGGGTTGCACCCTTCGTAGTCTGCTTATTTGCCATTCTGCTCTCCTACTTCTTAAGCTTCTTCTTGCCTGCAACTGCTCGTCGCGGGCCTTTTCGGAAGCGGGCATTTGTTTTGGTGCGCTGTCCACGCACTGGCAGACCACGGCGATGGCGGATACCACGATAGCATCCTATTTCCATCAGACGGCGGATACTGAGCTGGTAATCTCGGCGAAGATCGCCCTCAACCTTGAAATCACGATCCAGAATTTCACGAATACGAGTTGCCTCGGACTCGGTGAGTTCTCGAACGCGCGTGGTTGGATCGATACCAGAACGCGCTACAATCTGACGAGCGCTTGTTAGCCCTACGCCATAGATGTATGTGAGCGCATACTCAATCCGTTTGTCGCGTGGCAGGTCCACGCCTGCAATACGTGCCAAACTGTTCCTCCTTGCCGTGAAGCCGCATCTTGCGGCTATGCACGTTAGCCCTGTCGCTGTTTGTGCTTCGGGTTCACACAGATGACGCGCAGAACGCCTTCACGCTTGATGACCTTGCACTTGTCACACATTTTTTTTACGGAAGCTCGCACTTTCATGGGATTTACCTCCTTATCTGCGGGCGGCAAACAGTTTAATATACCCTATTTGTAAGCGAAATGGAAAAGGAATCTCCGTAATCTCTGCAAATAGGTTACTTCCCGTGAAATCTGGCCATAAACATGGTGACTTGTACAGATATGCCAGCGATTTATCATATCTGATATGCTTCTGTTAATCACCATGCTCAAATACAAACAATCATAAAATCCTGGCTGATTCTAAAAATAACACTCTCTTCTGCTAGTGTTCTTCATAATGCAATGTAACACCAGATCTTTTGAGAAGAGAGTGCGTTAACAGATGAATATGTCGGAATTATTTTTCTACTGGCTTGGGTGTTCTTTCCAGCAGCCTCCGAATTACGGTATCTGCTGTTATCCCTTCAGCCTCAGCATTATAGTTCGTTAAAATTCTGTGCCTCAGCACAGGAAGTGCAACTGCAGCAACATCCTCACTTGTTGCATACATTCTCCCCTGCAAGGCAGCACGTGCTTTCGCACCCAGTACCAGATACTGAGATGCACGTGGTCCTGCTCCCCAGCTGACACACTGTTTAACAAAGTCAGGAGCTTCAGATTCATTTGGCCTTGTTGCCCTTGTTAATGCAGCTGCATACTGGAACAGATGGTCACCCACAGGGATACGCCGGACCGTCTCCTGCATGTTGATGATATCTTCCCCTGTGAGGCAGGGCGTAAGTGACACCTGCTGTGATCCAGTGGTGGCTTTCATTATTGCAATCTCATCCTGCTGCGTTGGATATCCCACCACTACCATAAACATGAATCTGTCTAGCTGTGCTTCAGGGAGAGGGTATGTTCCCTCCTGCTCGATCGGGTTCTGGGTGGCTAAAACGAAGAACGGATCGCTAAGAGCATGAGACTGTCCCCCTACCGTGATGCGATGCTCCTGCATTGCTTCCAGTAGTGCGGCCTGAGTTTTTGGAGGGGTTCGGTTTATTTCGTCGGCCAGTATCATATTGGCAAACAGCGGTCCTCTCAGAAAGATGAAACGACGCTCACGTGTAATGGGATCTTCCTGAATAATCTCAGTACCTGTTATGTCTGCTGGCATCAGGTCGGGAGTAAACTGAATCCTTTTGAATGACAGGGTAAGAACCTTCGACATCGTATTCACGAGCAGGGTTTTGGCAAGACCAGGAACTCCAACAAGTATGCAGTGGCCTTTTGCAAATATTGCAATGAGCAGCTCTTCTACCACATCCTGCTGTCCAATCACTACTCTGGATAGCTCCGCCCGAATTGTCTTCATGGATTCCTGCAAATGCGCTAACCTGGCGATATCATCATCTGGGCCGATAGGTGATGGGTTGGTGGATGCTGTCAAAGAGCTACTCCTTTAGGGTGAATACAGTGTGATAAAGAGATTAGTGTGTACGCTGTGACCAAAGGTGGCTGATTCTCCCAATATCTCGGGTTGGTGTTATACCAGGAGCCATCTGGATGTTGAAGAGTTACAAGCTTGGCCATCAGAAGGTCTGCCCAGTTATGAGGAGTGCCATGTTTTCCATACACCAGTTTGGAGCCGTAAGCATCCAGAGTCTTTGCCATAATGTTGTAGTAATAGTATAAAGCAGCATTGCCTTGATTCGGATTATGGTTCACTGAAAAATTTTGTGTTATCCAACTCCATGCAGACTGCAATCTGGGATCTTTTTTGGAGACACCGCATATTATGTAGCTCTCTACTCCTGAGTATGTCATCGATCCAGTTGAGGTATGATGTCCTTTTGGGGATTTGGTATCACCTAACGGATCATACACGAAGCCGCCATCTTTTGGACCAGACTTCACCCACGCTTGATCGTTGCTTTCAGGACGATTCTGAACGCGCTGTATAAAAATAATAGCACGTTTGAACACCGGTGCATCAGAAGGCAACCCACTCGCTTTCAATGCTTCAAGTGCAGTTGCCAGGTTGGAAAGATCTGGATGGTCATCTGGATCAGAGCCATATCCAATTCCGCCGTACAAAGGATTAGAGGGTTTCATACCATCTGTAACACCGAACTGCAGGTTTTCCAGAAACTTTCTGGCACGAACTATGATGGGGTGATACTCAACATTATGTGTCATGGCAAGTGCCATTATGGCAAGCGCTGTGTTGTAATTCGGCAAGGCTGTATTCGGGTCCCTGGAGCTGTAGATGGCACCATTTGGCTGCTGAAATTTCAGCAGGAAAGCAATCCCTCTGGCAACAGAAGCATCATTATTCTCGGTGTGACCATTACCCTGTAACGCCATGAGTGCAAGTGCTGTGATAGCTGGGTAGTGACTCCAGGATCCATCCTTCTCCTGTATACTGTGAAGATACGCCACTCCTTTAGATACTGCATTATCTGCTCTCATAATGAGGGGCTGACTTTTTGGAGCCTCACAGGTTGGAGAAATAACCGTAAATGTTAATGCTGAAAACATTATCCATTTTGAAATGTTAATCAATGGATTGCCTCACTTCCTATTGGTTTGCCTTACCTAATACAGACACTAATGGAGAGTGATTGTTACACTCACCGTCGCGCAATACTATTACTATTTTTACACTTATGATTTGATATCCTGCTTGTGCCATGGTTACTGTTATGCATAAGGCATGAGTTAGGTGTAATAATTCTAGTATAGACTGTATCATCGACAGGAAATTTTTTATGAAGAAACACGAACAAAAAGTGGCTATTATCACTGGCGCCTCTCGAGGAATTGGTGAAGCTATCGCCAGACGACTTGCCATGGAGGGAGCGAGTGTTGCCCTGCTTGCCAGATCAGACACGTTTCATCTTGTGCAGGATATTCAGGAAGCAGGAGGATCAGCTTTGGGTGTATCTTGTGATTTAAAAGCTCCCTGCTCCATCCTTTCTGCCCTTAATGAAGTAATAACGCAGTATGGAAGATGTGATATTCTCATAAACAATGCAGGCATCTACCCAAGAGTACCTTTCGAAAATATCACATTCGATATGTGGCGCGATGTTTTTGCTGTGAACGTGGATGCGCCTTTCCTGCTTTGTAAAGCTGTATTACCACACATGAAAGCTTCCCGATGTGGAAGAATAGTTAACATTACCAGCAACGCACTCTGGCTCACTCTTCAGGACATGAGCCACTATATGGCATCCAAAATGGCACTAATTGGTTTGACACGTGCCCTATCCACAGAGCTTGCTGAATATGGGATCACAGTGAATAGTGTGGCGCCCGGGCTTGTACGAACCAAATCAACGGAACAGTTTACCACCGAGGATGTATTCCAGAGCGTAGCAGCATCTCAACCGCTTCAGCAAACTATAAGTCCAGAGGATATTGCAGGCACAGTTTCCTTTCTGGTTTCAGGGGATGCAGCATACATAACCGGGCAGAATATAGTGGTAGATGGAGGGATTGTAAGATACTGAACTGCACTCTATAACTAGTGTCTCCATGGCTCACTTGGTATCATGAGGGACTAACGCTTCAACTGGCTGGTGTACAGCAGAGAGCAAATGGAGTAGTATATGAAATTAACTGGGCTGGATTTTCCCGTTTACAACCATTCCCCAAAAACTTTAAGACAGCATACAGGAAGTTAAAAAGCCTCACCAAGTGAGGCTTTTTAATTCGTTCATACTATGCAGGTTCAGGTTTAAGCTGCTGCAGTCTCGGCTGTTCCTGAGATGCTGCGGGAGGCAGAGCTACAGGCGGTGGTGGTGGTACCTTTGCACTTCGCTGTCTGCGTATGTCATCTGGTGTACTGGTACCATTTAGCAGTGCAATAAACTCTTCACGACTGAGCGTTTCCACTTCGATGAGTATTCCAGCGATCATATCCATTTTCTCGCGGTGTTCAGTAAGAATATCTCGCGCACGTCCATAACAGCCGTCTATAAAAGCACGTACTTCCTCATCAATCGCCCTTGCAACATCTTCGCTGTAGTCTCTGTCTTCCATAAGATCGCGTCCCAGGAATGGGTTGCTATGACGCTTACCCAGCCTAACCATACCCAGTCTGTCACTCATTCCAAACTCACACACCATAGCGCGTGCAGTTTGTGTTGCCCTGTCAAGATCACTGGAAGCGCCGGTGGTCACATCGTTGAATACGATCTCTTCTGCAGCCCTTCCACCTAACAGACTTGTTATATCCTCAAGCATATCCTGTTTGGAATCAAGTCCACCCTCTTTTGGGAGATACCATGTAGCTCCCAGGCTCATGCCTCGAGGTACAACAGTGATCTTATAGACTTCATCGTGTCGACTGGAAAGGTTAGCGGATACGATAGCATGGCCTAACTCGTGGTACGCAACAATCTGCAGCTGCTTATCTTTGTTTTTCCTGCTCTTTCTTTCCGGTCCCATACTAACTCTATCTCGAGCTTCATCGAAATCTACCATAGAGATCTGAGTCTCATTCCTGCGTGCAGCAAGAATAGCAGCCTCATTCACCATGTTCATGATGTCCGCACCGGTAAAGCCAGGCGTAAGGCGTGCCAGCGTCTCCACATTGATGTCCGCAGAGATAGGTTTGCCTCGCATGTGCACTCCAAAGATGGCTTTTCTGCCCTCCACATCTGGTGCATCTACGATTACGCTTCGATCGAATCTGCCTGGACGCAGCAGTGCTGGGTCGAGAACATCTGGCCTGTTGGTGGCAGCAATCATAATTACACCGGAGTTCTGGTCAAATCCATCCATCTCTACGAGAAGCTGATTCAATGTCTGCTCACGCTCATCGTGGCCACCGCCTAATCCTGCACCACGCTGTCGGCCCACCGCGTCTATTTCGTCAATAAAAATGAGAGAAGGACGGTTAGCCTTGGCAGTTTCGAACAGGTCTCTAACGCGGCTTGCGCCTACTCCTACAAACATCTCCACAAAGTCGGAACCAGATATATGGAAGAATGGCACACCCGCTTCTCCAGCGATGGCGCGAGAAAGCATAGTTTTACCACAGCCTGGAGGTCCAAGCAACAGTACACCTTTAGGAATTTTCGCACCTAAAGCCTGGAACTTGCGAGCATTTTTCAAAAACTCAACGATCTCCTCAAGCTCCTGTTTGGCTTCATCCACTCCCGCAACATCTTTGAATGTGACTTTCGGCACTGAGTCAGAAAGCCTCTTGGCGCGGGATTTGCTGAAATTAAGTGCCTGATTTCCGCCACTTTGAGACTGTCTCATGATGAGGAAGTAGAATAGGACGAGAAGTCCAACGGGAAACAGCAGAACTGTAAGTGCTGTTTGAACCATACCTCCCAGCCATGGGGAAATGAAGTTGTATTTAATTCCTTGCTTCTGCAAGGCATTATACAGGTCATTTCTCGTCTGGGCTGAATCTGGCAGCATTATTGACTGTGATAATGCTTGTCCTGGAATAATAGGCTTAAGGAAGGTGATTGTAGCTTCGTTACTAGCTTTATCTATAACAACACTTTTAAAAAATTGTGGATCGTGATCCACATCGCTTCTGAATTCAGAGTAGGTAAGTGTTTGTCCTCCACCAAGACCAGCAAACAGACTTCCTGCCTTGCTAGACACGATGGCTACGATTATTGCAAGGACTGCAACAATAATCATAACCTTACCCCAATTTATACCGTTCTTCAAATCTACCTCCCTGCATGTCATCGTATGACTTAGCAGATATCCTCATATAAAAGAGGATTATATCACAAATTTCAAATTAATCTCTAACGCCAGCTAATCTGGTATATGAGACTCTGTATTACTAATATACTATTGTTAGACGACTTTCTCTACTTTAATCATTACTCCATTGGAAATTAGTCTAACACAAAGACCGTTTAACATCGGAAGTTGTTCGCCAAATATGCCACCCTTCCGGGACGTCTCCAATAGGCGTTCCACCGCTGAAAATTCTACACCATGAAGGGTTCCTCGAACTTTTTCAATCATACTTCTAACAACCCTTCGCTGCAGTGCAACAGGTTCTGTGGTTAAATCTGAAATGAGAATACTGGCATTACTCTCAGTGAATGTGATGTGTGCAGTTAAAAATTTGGCAGTTATCTCGTTGATCAGGGAGTTATCGGCATCACACAGTTGACACATGCGGACGACAGCACTGTCGATGTCTGTATTAAAATACGCCCTCAGACTGGGCAGCAGTTCCGTTCTGAGGCGATTCCGCCTGTAGTGGTTATCTGCATTAGACGAATCCTGTCTTGGGTTCAAAAGCTGCTCACTGCAATAGATAGACGTTTCACTTCTCTTAATGTTTAATATTGGCCTTATTACAGGTGGATCTACAGAGGGTAACCCGGTGAGTCCATCCAGTCCTGTACCACGGAAGATGTTTAGAAGAGCAGTCTCCACCAGATCGTCTCGAGTGTGGGCATAGGCTATTCTTTCAATGGATCTCTCCCCAGCCACTGTTCTCAAGAATTTATGACGAGCCGTTCTTGCAGCCTCCTGCATAGACATATGTTGTTCTGACTTAATTAGCGGAACGTCAACCTTCTCAATCACAGCTTCAATTTGCAGTGAATCACAGAGTTTTTGTACATAGAGCGCATCCTCATCAGCCTCAATCCCACGTATTGAATGATTAAGATGAGCCGCCGTAACATGAAACCTCAGTGTTTTTTGCAATTGAGCAAGAGCATGAAGCAATGCAGTTGAATCGGGTCCACCGGAAATTGCAACAAGAATTTTTCTGTTCTTAGTGAGGACACCGGGGATCTGTAGGAACTGAATTAACTCATCTTCAATTGTTCTATCCATCGTTTTCTTCAATTAGGCATCAAGCTTCTTAATGTGCATCTGTAAAATTTATAGAATAGACGTTATTGAGGTATTCCGTTTCTTATATCTTTATACCTCAAGCGGTGCATGCAGATTATTAGCCCTTGGTTAGAATCGTTATCTTTGAACTTAATTTATATCAGTAAATCAGGCGAATCCACCGGGTAGACGATCATTTGAACAGACTGCGTAAGGATTGTTAGCTATGCACCTGAGGTATACAATACTGAGAGAACTTTCTAGATTAGCATACACGAATAGATAATTTTACCAGTATCAGCAATTGAGCAGCTTTAATATTTGATGATGTCTTTTTCAAATATGGTTAAGCACACTGGTCTGCATTTAAGTGAGAAAGAATGATGGCATGAGCAGCTTTGTGAATTTATGGAATCCGTCCCACATGGCTATGGGTGCAGCTCTGATGACAGCATTTTTGCTTGGCATCGTGCACGGGATCACTCCCGATGAGCACACCTGGCCGATTACATTCAGTTACGCAATAGGGAGTTACTCCACACGTAGAGGTCTAAGAGCTGGTCTGCTGTTCTCACTTGCTTTCACTCTGCAAAGGGCTGTTGCCAGTGAATTGGCATATATAGGGCTCTCAAAACTTCTTACATTCAATGGTGCTGAAAATGCAATTTATATCATTGTAGGTGGGGTTATGACGGCCTCCGGACTAACCATTGTAAGAAGAGGATGGGCATATCATCTTCATCTCCCCATTCTGAACAAAAAGAGCAAACATAACCATAATGGAATGGAAGAACCAGTTGATGCTATCAAAGACCCCCTACCCTGGATGCCTGCTCTGCACGGATTTATTGCTGGCTGGGGATTTGGTGCCTTTGCACTCATCATCTACACCACTCTCGCCCCATCCATGCCATCCGTAACCACCGGTTGGATGCCTGGAGCACTGTTCGGTTTGGGTACCATGGCAGTTCAAGTATCTGCTGGCGCTTTCTTTGGAAAATGGGCATCCCGAAATGGGCTCAATGAAGCTCAAACCCGCAGAATAGCACTTGTGACCGCTGCAAATACGCTTGTTTGGGGCGGAGTGGCTTTTACCCTCGGGGGCATTTTTGGAATTATTTTTCCAAAATTAGCCACATTCAAAATAGACACAGATATCCATATTCATAATCTTGATACCATAGGGTTACCACTTGCACTGGTAATGTTTACAGTTATTGGCGTAGGTATGACAACACTCATTCGTGAAAGCAGACACTGTGCCCGCCACGCTCAGATCATGTCGGAACAAGCTGCAGAAGACTCAGCCAGTGTCCCGGAAGCGAATAGAACAGTACCTGAATCAGGTATTTGAATGAGCGGGTATGGGGGTTAAACAATTTATTAAGGATGCGGTATCGATTGAATGTTTAAATCAGTATTGAAGTAATTACAAGAATAACTTGAATGTTCACACAGTAGCAAAACGCGATGTGGCAAACGTAGGAAATGATGCGGTACACTGCTAGAAGATGATATGATATTTCTTTACATTGCGGAGTTGTTCAATTGAATAATCGACTGCCTGTGTGGTTAACAAAAAGAGTCCCCAATCCTGAAACTGTGAACAATGTGGAGGAGATGATGCGATCCTCCAAACTCCATACTGTTTGCGAAAGTGCACGGTGTCCTAATATTGGCGAATGCTGGTCGAAAAGAACAGCAACGTTTATGATTCTTGGAGATATATGCACCAGGAACTGCGGCTTCTGTGCAATAAAAGTTGGCAAGCCTTTAGACCTCGATGTGGATGAGCCGCGACGGGTGGCGGAAGCAGCAAAAGAGATGGGACTGAAGCATGTGGTGGTTACATCTGTTGCCAGGGATGAACTCCCGGACGAAGGTGCATCCCAATTTGCTGATACCATCTACGCACTGCGTGCAGCAATACCTGGGGTGATTGTTGAAGTGCTGACACCAGATTTCAAAGGCAAACGTTGGTGTATACGACGTGTTGTGGAAGCTCGTCCAGATATCTACAATCATAATATTGAGACCGTTGAAAGACTATCACCTGTTGTGAGACCACAGGCCAAGTATGACAGAACCCTAGACCTTTTAAGGGTTGTTACCCAGATGGATTCAGGAGTATACACAAAATCAGGCATTATGCTGGGATTGGGTGAAACTCACGATGAGGTCGTTCAAACCCTCAGGGATCTGCGGGAGGTAGGAGTTAGTGCTGTCACCATAGGACAGTATCTACGTCCTACTACTGATCGTCACCTACCAGTTGCGGAGTATATTCACCCGGATCAGTTTAAAGAATATGAACGTATTGGTACTGAAATGGGATTTCTGTTTGTTGCATCTGGGCCATTTGTAAGATCTTCATATAATGCCCATGAGTTCTCTGAGAAACTGCTGTCCGAACGATTGTCAAGAGTTGGGGTTGCCTGATTTCGTATCTGTTGACTGAGTGCAAAGTATAAGGAGGTACAGCAAGGTGATAAGTGTATTGAAACGCCACGGCGGTTTCTATATCCTTGTCACCCCTCCGATTGTACTTACATTTTTTGCTGTCTCCACTCTGCATCGAATGTTTGACTACCTCACGACCGGTCCACACCTCGCTGAAATCATTTCTAAACAGGCCACCACAAGTCTTAACCGTGAGGTTTTGATTCGCAATGTCACATTCAGCAATGCACCCTGGATTCCTGGTACAAACAGAGTCACGCTGACAGGTGTGTATGTTGGAGCAGATAAAAAAACTCACCAGCCAGGTTTGGGCAACGTTAAGACCATTCGAATTACCTACAACTCTAATCTGCTTCTTGCTGCAAACAAAACTACTCCACCAATCTCGCAGGTAGTTGTGTCTGGTCCCACTATCTCACTGGATAGAAGTAAGTCGGGAGTTTGGAACTTCGCTTCCCTGATCCATCCCTCAACTAAACCCTCATCACCAATTATAAGTTCACTGGTGGTGGTCAATGGGACGGTGCATTATCTCGACCGTGATTTTCCACATGCTAAAAACTATCCTTCTCCAGTTTTGAACACTACCCTGCATTCTGTTGCTCTCACACTCCATTTCAGACCGGATGGCAGCATACAGTGCAAAGGTGATGGATATGGCAACTCTTCTCTACTTCAGCATATAGACGTAGCGGGTGTAATTCACACAAACCCACTTAGATTTATTTCGCACGTAAGAGTACAAAAGTTAGGGTTAACAACGGTTGCAGAATTATTTCCGGAACTGAAAAGCAAAGCGAAAATTCTGGGTGGTACAGCAGATACTGATGCAGATCTGCTGTATAATCCTGTTGCCGGACACACTCCAATACAGGTGAATGGACAGATAGTTTTAAAGAACGCTGGTCTATCGGTAAATGGGTTAAATTCCCCCGTGACAAATGTTAATGGACCTCTGATGGTGGTGGCTGATGCGGTGAGTGGGACATTTACCGGAGACTTTGCAGGATCAGGCATATCGGTACAGGGGCAAGTTGTAGGCGTTCCTTTGCTCTCCACACAGGCATCCTCTTACCCCTACATTACTGTTAAGGGTTTATTGAGTAATCTGGACTATTCTAAAATTTACCATGCTATTAACGCGGCGTATTTACTGCGAAATGAATCCCCATTTGTGCAACAATCCTCCAGACAGGGTGCAGCTTCTGGAATGGCTTCATTTAACATCTCTGGATTTTTGAACAATCCTGCGGGAACACTAAATGCCTCTTTCAATAAAATGAAGTGGGGAGTGTACACTGCCAGCAATGTTGGTTTGCATGCATATCTTCTTAACCATAATCTCCTGGCCGATGTGAATGCAGCAGCAGCCAGTGGAAATGTTGAAATTCGCAGCACGGTGCATCTGGCCCATGATGGAATTTTTAAAGCCACAGCACATGGTAGAGATTTGCATCTGTCATATCTTCAACGATTACTCCACACACCAATGCATGGTATGGGTAACGCTGATGTTGCGATTATTGGCAGGGTTGGAAGAACTCCACACATATCAGCACAGGTTATTCTGAATGGTGTGAGCTATAAAAATCAGTCTCTTGCTCAGGTTTATCTGAGAGCTTCCAGTGCATCAAGACGTCTGCTGATTCACAATTTCAGCATTGATGATACCAAAGGCTATATTCATGCATCGGGAGTAGTGAACCTTTCTCAAAAAAGATATAACCTGGCGTTAGCTGGAGATGACATCAATCTCAATTCACTTATGCAGGCTGCTGAGCCCATTCTGCATCGTAAAACAATGCCGGTTATTATGGGTCCCGACAAGCTGGCAAAAGTTCCACTAATAGATCTGAACCAGCTGGAAGGTTTGGGTTATCTGCGGGCGCATCTGGATGGTACATTTCATGATCCCAATCTCAACGGTGGAATGGTAGCAATTGATCTGAAGGCAGGCAGACTCTCGCTGGTGCGAGCGGGTACCCATTTCAATGTGACCCGGAACCAGATTGCCCTCTCTAAAGGATCTATCGTTCGTTACCCAGGTGTAGTGGATTTTTCAGGCAATATCGATAACTATCAATCTAAATCTCCTTCCATTGTGGCTACAGTTCAGGCTAGCAAATTCGATATAGGTGACCTGATGCAGTTAGCACACGTTCAAATCGGAGCATCTGGTGCCAGTTCGGTCTCACCCATCCTGGGTTCTCTAAGTAGTAGTCCAATCGAGATTGAAGGACCTCTAAAAAGTCCATACATGCTGACTCCAGCAACACTCACTCTAAATAATGGATCCATGAATGGTATCCCTATAACAACTGCCGCACTATCTGCATACTACAGCCCTTTACACACTTTGCAGGGTTATCTTAATCTTCAGATGGCTGGAGGATCACTATCATTAATATCTCATGTGAACACGCAGCACAGTCTAAGTGCTACATACTCGGTCAAAGGAATGCAGATACAGCAGCTGTTAACCGCAGCAACTGGCTCACCCGACCAGAAAGTATCTGGCATACTTCACATACAGGGCACCGCTAGTGGCACTCTTACGGATCCTGTTGCTTCAGCCTCATTAAACGTTGACAATCTTCGGTACCTAGCTTTCAATGCCGGAAATCTCACTGGCACACTCAGTACCTCAGGGAAACAGATCGGTGTTAATGCCCTCACGCTCACTCTACCCACAAATGATAACAGCTCTACAGGAAGTGCGCCAGGCAAGTTATCTATTCAAAATGCAACATACAATCTCACAACCAGACAAGTGAATGGAAATGCTTCATGGACCGATATTCCACTCGATAGTATTCGATCAGCATATCTGCAGTCCAAAATGAAGCAGAGCAGTTCACTCTCTGCTCTGAATTCATTCCTGAAAGACTCCAGCACAACATTATCAGGCGGCCTTTCTGGCTCTTTACAACTGTCGGGACTTATTACCAATCCAACTGCTTCCATTCTGGTTTCTGGGAAGAATCTGGTAGTTGGTGGAGTACAGATCGATCAGATAAATGCAAGCGCTTCTGGCGATAAACACCACATTGTAATGCCGGCATCTGGCGTTCAGGGTCCAGCCTTACGTCTTTTAAGTCCTCTTGGAATAGTGCTGGCAAACAGTGCAGATCTCACTACGCATGGTGCAGTATCCGGCAACTTTGGATTATATAATCTGAATGTGGGAGCAATAGCGAGGGCTTTGCCCATTAGCTTCTCACCCACTATAGAGAAACAGATAAAGAATTTGAACGGCCAGGGCGATCTCACATGCAGCGTTTCCGGAAACCTGAAATCACCTGTGGTTGAAGCATCAGCACAGCTCAGTAATCTTCAAGTAGGTGGTCAGAAGATAGATCAGATAGTTTTGAGCAGAGCTGTAATTGAGCAGCCTAAAGCTACCGTAGATCTCATCACAATCTCACGTTCATATACTCGACAGGATGGATCTAGAGGAACCTTCTCAGGAAATATGCATGGCAGCTTCGGTTTTCAATGGCATGCACCCTACTTAAGTAGAACTGCACCACTAGAGCTATCTGCGAACATCCCTTCCCAAAAAATACAGGATCTTGCGGCACTGGTTCCAGGCATATCCATTTCCAGCGATGGTACAGTTGCAGCAAAAGCAGATCTTACTAACACATTGGCGGATCCATTAGTGACGGGATCAGTACAGGTAGATGCCAAAAAGCTGCAAGTTGGATTGGTGAAACCTAATCAAAAACCCACCTATATTGCCACCTGGCTGAGCAATATTCATGGCGAACTACTGTTCAATGGCACCACATTGAGTGTTGCCCCTGGTTTCACAGCACAATCCTGGCTGGCAGACAACTCAGCACCTGGCAAAGAAAAACAGGGATCTCCTATCACTATCTCAGGATCGCTTCCAATCATCGGTCGAGGCGATGGCAGTTCAATCCAGATTGCAGCAAAACAGCTGCTGTTCAACCAGAGTCCAATTCCAGGATTTGGAAGTGGCGTGGCACGAGGCGAAGCGCAACTCACATTCGGAATAGCTGGCTCCCTGGTGAATCCTGATCTCACAGGAAATGTGAATATAACCAATGCATATTTTTCACCGCCTACTCTCACAACGGGAGGTCAGGGATCAAGTTTTGCACTTCCAGTACTCCAGCATCTACGCATGGGAGTAGCGCTTGGCAAAAATGTTACAATTTCAGCATCAGGACTAGATGCTCAGGTAGAGGGACTGCTCACGCTTACTGCTCAGAGAACAGCAGCCAAATCTCAAACTACAGCCATATCCTCACCTATACACCTTGCCGGACAGCTGGTAATTAAACAGGGAGTGCTTTCATTACCCACTGCCCGATTTAAAGTGCTGCCGCCTGGATTAATCGATCTCACCTACCCTGTTTATTCACCAGCTACACCAGGCTCTCCAACGTTGGGAGTACATGTGAATGTTCGAGCACAAACCGCACTGGATTTACCATCTCCCGGTTTCTCTGGCGAGAAACGCTATAATGTTGTGGTAACAGCAAGGGGTGATCTTAGTGGAGCTACCGAAAATCTGAACTCCTCTCAGCAAGGGCTCCAGCTGGATTTCCAGACGAATCCCCCTGATTACTCAGGCGACCAGAAACAGTTGATGACGCAAGTTGCAAATGCCCTTGGCATTGGGGCAATCGCAAACTTGGGACACAATACGGGGCAGGTGATTACACAACAGATTACCAGTGTTCTGGCCAACTCAGTTCTTCCCACTCTGTTTGAAAAGCCTGCGCAAGCACTGGGTTTTGAAGACTTGTCGTTAAACTATGATCCACTCAGACAGTTCAGCTTCACACTCACCAGACAACTAATTGGGCCTTTTTATATCACCTACACACGCGATCTTGGCAGTACCCAGCAGTTTAACGACCTTAAACTCAGCTGGCGATTTAGTGACAACCTTCAGCTGTCTTACGAACAGAATGAGCAGTATGACAAGGCGTTACAATTGGAGGGTATCTATCGCTTCTAATGTATGATATGCCATACTAGTCTAGGATTGAAGAGAATTTCGTGCCATTAAATTTTAATGAACACAAAAGAATGATTGTTATGAATATGATGATAGACTGTAACAATCACACATATTTAGCGTCGTACACAAACATGACTTATACAAATAATCGCATCTTTCAATCCTTTAAGCTTTCGCTACATCCACTGGAGGGTTAGGATGACATCTTTTTCGATTGTAAAAACTGCAATGTCCAATCCAGACAAGCGCAAGTTGTCATCATCCCCCTGTCAATCGGGTTCTGAGAGCACAGTTCATGCATTGCCAGCCAGAGTGATTGAGAATGGAAACCACACATCACATGGAACTGCTGACCAGATGAGTGCTCATGTGCCAGATGATCTCATCAGACGACAGCAGTTTGACGCACTTGTAGAGAAGAACGAGAAAAGGTTATTCAATGCAGTCTATCGCATGATTAACGACTATGAAGAAGCAGCAGATATAACGCAGGAAACATTCGTGAATGCCTACAGGCATTTTGATCATTTTCGTGGTGATTCCCAAATTTTTACCTGGCTGTATCAAATTGCTCGGAATCTATGTATTAACCGCATACGGCAACAGGAGCGGCACAGGTCTATCCGAACGGAATCTCTTGACCAGATAGTCGGTAACCAGGATAGTATGAATGTTACACGAGATATACCCGATTCCAGCAGTGCCCCTCATCAGCTACTGGAAGATCAGGAACTGCAGCAACGTATTCTGACTGCTGTGAATGGCCTCCCTGCAGACTACAGGGAGATTGTGTTATTGCGTGAATATCAGCAGCTCTCCTATAATGAAATTGTGGATGTTACCGGGCTATCACTAGAAAATGTGAAGACCCGACTTTCTAGAGCCCGAGGAATGCTGAGAAAGAAATTAGAGCCATACTTACGATATTAGTCTGGGTATTGCAAGAATGTTTTATTTTAGAAGGAGAACTGAACTAGCTTATGAAGCGAGGCCGAAACGGGGCTATCTTACGCCCCTGCCCTCTCACACTGACAGGCGCACTATTTGCGCTGCTCGCAGCTAATCCCAGGGTAGCTGCAGCCCAGGGTACCACTCCAAACCCAAAAGGTACCACAGCAGCACCTACCGGAACTAACCCTCTTACTCCAACTACTCCAGCACCAGACCTGGATACCACGACATATCCTGTCATCAAAAAAGTAGTTGTGGAAGGCAATAAAGTTCTGAACAGCCCATTTATCATTTCACAGAGTGGGGTGAAAATAGGTGAACAGTTTACTCCTGCACTTCAAGAGGAAATGATAAGCAACCTTACTTCCACAAATCTGTTCGGTTCATTTAGCAATCAATCCCCACCTGTGTCTGTCATTGATGAAGAGCCTACCCCGGCGAATGGGACGTGCACTGTGGTGATACAGGTGGAAGAGAATCCTGTCGTAACAAACATCACCCTCACAGGAACTGGTCCAATAAAGCCACAAATTGTGATGGGTTACCTCAAAAACCTGACAGGCGTGTTTAATTACGGCACATTTGTTAGCGACACTAACGCGATCACAGCCCTCTACACTTCTGAAGGATATCAGATGCAGGTAAGCCCAGATGTTTCCATGGGGGCAAATGGTGTTCTCGACTTGCCACTGATTGTCGCAAAAGTTGCTCAAATTCACATCGTTGGCCTTCACAAAACCCATCCTTTTGTAGTTACCCGAGAGATGAACACAAAGGTGGGAAGTTACTATAATACGAAGACACTCGATGCAGATTTGCGAGCGCTGTATAACCTGCGAATCTTCAAGAATATCACCATCACACCGGAAACTGTTGCACCTGGACAATACTCCATAACCCTTCATATCACCGAAACTCACACTGGTTCGATTATTGGAGGCGTTGGATACAGTCAAACAGAGGGTGTGATTGGATATGTTCAGGCATCTGATGATGACTTCGAAGGGGATGCAGATACACTCAGCATACGCGGATCTACAGGAGGTGTACTTGGTAGAAACAGCGTAAACCTGGGCTTTACAGATCCCTACCTCGACAGCCACCATACTGCACTGGGTGTACAGCTCTATGACGAGACAATCTATCCATTCTCAAGCGGCTTCAGCGCGTTTGGCAGCAATAATCTGGGAGGAAGCTCCTACTATAACCAGCAGAGGGTTGGCGGTACTATCACATTAGGACGTCCAATCAATTTAAATTATAGTGCTTCTGTTTTCTTGAGAGCAGAAAATGTTCAGACTGATCTGCTTGATCTTCCCCTCCAGGATCTTCAGATAATTCAGGATGGCCCTATCTTTGCAGCAGGTGCCACACTGCATCATGATACGCGTGACTATGCTCTTAACCCCTCAAAAGGAGGATACGAAGAGCTTAGCGTGGAGGGAGGAGTTGCCACACTCACCTCCCCTATCTCACTGGCAGGCATATCTGTACCTGGAGTATTTGGAACTGCACACTTTCTTAAAGGAAGCATCTCTGCCAGCCGTTACTTTAGCCTTACTGGACAGCGTCCTCTTAACAATCCAACGAAAGATGAGACAATCCTTGCTCTAAGACTAACCGCAGGGACTTCAATAGGCACCTTACCTTTCGCTGAACAGTTCTTTGTGGGAGGTGCCGATACACTTCGCGGTTACCTGGATTCCCGGTTCTGGGGGAAAAATGAGCTGCTGGCTTCTGTAGAGCTTCGCCAGCCTATTGCTCCAAACTTTACAGGTGTACTATTCGTTGACTCAGGAGATGCCTGGGGTGGACCATACTCCACCGTTAACCTGACAAACTACCTTCAAAGCGGCTTCAGAATGCATGTAGCGGTCGGTGTTGGAGCTCTGGTGAGAACTCCACTTGGAGACCTTAGAATAGATTATGGTATCGGTGATCAGGGTGGACGAGCGGACTTCAGCATCGGACAGGCATTCTAATCGCATACTTCGCATCTGTAATGTCATATCTGATGAAATGCAGCGTATGAGTTAGCAGTTTGTCACAATACTGATGTAGTCGAGTAAAATAGTAGAGGTAATCTGCATAAAGAAGCACTGCTAACTGGTTCCCCTTTATGTTGAGTTAAAGACTGGCTATGTTGCGTTGCTTAGCGAATGAACGCATAAACCGTAAGAATAGACACAAAATAGGTTCGATGATACAATAGATGTATCTTCACATCGAAAGGAATGGATATTTATGACAGTTTCTCCTAAATACTGGAACTCGGTAGCCGTGACAGCATTTGTACTTTGCATAGTGGCATCACTCACAGTAGCCCATGGTGACAACCCTGCATCACCCCCTATGAAAATAGCTATTGTGGACATTAGCAAAGTACGTAGTAATTACAAGCTTCTGGTTGACTATGCAAAAGTGGTAGATGCCAAAAAAGCAGCGTATGACAGCACCATCAATGTGTACAAATCAAATCCGCTGCTCAGTCCACAGGATCAGGCAACTCTTGCAGCATTAACTCTTAAAAGCACAACACCTGCGGGCTTAACACCAAGCGAAAAAACCCAGATGACTCAACTCACTGCTCAGAGTCAGAACGCTTTACAGCTTTTCCAGAAACTGCAGACAGCTACAGCATCCAGCCTTTCTGCTCAAGACAAGCAGACACTGACTAACGATGTTCAGATGGAGAGCAGCACTGAAACATATCTCCAGTCCCTCCATGATCAAACAGTAAAAGATATCAACGCAGCAACTGATGCTAAAATTCAGGAAGCTGCCACCAATCTCAAAGCGGCTGTGGCTACAGTAGCAAAAGAACAGGGTTACACCGTTGTACTAGATACTCAAGCCGTGCTTTTTGGTGGTACCGACATCACAAATGCTGTCTTAAAAGTACTAAACAAGTAGATTTGCCATGCCTCGTTCAAACCGTGCTCTCTTGCTTGCCCCACTCCTTTTAATTTCCGGGTGTGGTCATCAGAATAAAATCACAGTGCAGAGAGCATGGGTGAATCTCAATACACTCGTTCAACATGATCCGTACACTTTACAAGCAGACCGTTTGGAGCAGAGCGCGCATTTAATTTTTGCTCCTAACATATCACAGGAACATATAGTACCTATTTCTGCATCCACTCCGCCTTTTAACGCCCCGCAAAATGTTGGCAGTTCCCTGGCAAAAGTACGTGCTCAAAACGTAAGCAAAAACCTTAGCCGATATCTCAAGCAGTACAGGCACATGCTTACTCTCTCCTCACGAATTCCGTATAGACTTTTCGAAAACAGTGAAACAGATGATCTTGAGGACAGTTACCACCGTCAATTGAAACGCCATGAGAACTCCCTCCAGATTGCGGCAAATTTACAGTCTACTACCATTGATAGACAGCTGCTAAATCTGGAACTCAAACAGGCAGCACTCAGTACCAACACTGGGCGAGCATTTGGGCAGCCCGGGCTGGATAGATTACATCAGCTGGATATTGTAAAGAGTACCATTTTAGCCCTAAACACGCGTCGCGCTCAACTACAGGCTGCGGTCATACCAACAGCTGTAAAGGAGATGGTACCCATCAGGATACAGATGGAGATAGCATTTAAAGCCAAGCTTAAGGCTTACAAAATGCAGCAGCTTGAACAGATAGACAAGGAAGTACAACTAGCAAGCTCACAACAGATGACACTGCTTAATCGACTGCATATCAATCTCTCCAACTCAGCTGCGAGTAAAATGGTCCCTCTTCCGTCACCACCCCCTCTTCAATTAAACCAGGGAGTTCAGTGGGTATCACGTATTACTCAGATACGCGATTCGCACTCTCAAATTCAATCTCAAACCGAAGCAATGATTGCGCGTCGAAGAGCAAATTTAATGGTAATGGCTCATACCGATGCAAAACTGGCAGCTCAGCAGGTAGCGCATTCCCTGGGTTTTGTACTTGTACCTGCACATTCCAGAGGTGCTACAGACATTACCCAGCAAGTTCTTGCTGCACTCAAAAGATAACCAGAACACCTTTCTAAAGATCTTGAAGATAGTAAACTGAACGTTCATTCTCCACGATGTTTTCTAGGTTCGATGAGCTTTGCTGAATAGCACTTAAAAAGGCGGTATCCAGGATTAAGGGCAATAATTGAGAGAGGTGTTCTTTCAGAAGCCATGGGTTCCCAGATAAAATCTTCATCTTATATCTGGTGCAATTGTTATTCACGACTAGATTTTAATATTGAGGTTTAAATTCGAATAAAAAGTTACAATAGCAGCTAGACCATCATGGTATTTCTGCTTAACTGATGTTCAAATGGCATGACAGATTGGGTAACAATTATGTTCAGTCTAGAGACCACTTCGTCTTCAAGCTATCTACAACAGATCGCTGCATTTGATGGTTGATTTCGGCTGTTATTCTATGACGCTGACGAAAACGAATTTTAACCACACATTGTGTGCGGTTTGGCCGTATTGATCGTTATTGCAAGGCAGGAGATGTTTGGAATTGTGGATGCTAACCTTTAAGCGCCAGGAAGAAAACTATGGTTAGAATATCTTCAATAAAACTTCCGAATTTAACATCCACTCCATATCTGTCCTGTTCGACGCCTGACTTTTCCACTTCTAACGATATAGGTGCATGTTTCATTATCGAGACTAACTGAATGGAATAAATCTCTATTATCCTAATCTGGTAACGCGGTGATATAGTAGCCAATTTCCATACTTACTACGCATCTTTACATCGCTTTCATAGTAAGAATTCACAGTATACCGTAAGAAAAATACCCACAATCTAAATAGTGATCGTGGGTATTGGGTAATCAGTAGTTAAACTTACCATAATGTTCAGATAGATTAAGGAGGTGGAGCTGGAAGCACCTTAGGTGCCTGGGGCTGGCCACCTGCTTTTACAGCCATTCCATTAGCTGGAGGTGCTGGAGGAGTGTTGCCAGTCGAACTGGTAGAACTGTTAGAACTTCCACTACACCCCACCAGTAAACTACTTCCAATGAGGGATAGTGCTGCAAGAGTGAGATATTTTCTCATAGAGACTCCAGTTTGAATTATTGTCCATAATTACATGGATTGGGAATATTGCTAAAAAGGTGATTCACATGAAAAGACTGAGTTGAGAGACCTCTCTCAACTCAGTCGGTAGTCAGTTAGTGAACAGCTGTGTTGTCTGGCTCATCATAGTATGCATGGCAGCCATCTGTCCAGTAAGATACTGCTTCACCAGATGTATTGTACTGTGCCCAAGGTTCCTGGTTATAGTCTGTTGTAACAGTCGTATCCTGAAGAGACAAGTGTTTGAACTTGGCATGTCCATCGACATATGCCCAGTTTTGACCACCAGAATGTACACCTAATGTTGCAGGTTGACCAAACATTCCACTAGTCTGACCATTCACGGAACTGCTGCAGCCACCTGTAGCAGGCTGGTATGAACATGGGCCAGGGTTTGCGCAGTTAAGGAATGGATTAACGTCTGTAAACCCTTTGTAATATGCTGCACCCCACTGTTCGGTGAGCATGGGACAAGTTGTTGGTTGAACAACTCCTGCATCCGGATAGGCCATCAGGAGACCATTAAATGTACTGGAGACCTGTGCGGGGTCATTTGCCCCCGATGCACCGGCTGTTGCAATATTTTGAACATCTGTAGCATCAGGGCAGTGCATTGCCTGATAACTCTTCATATATGGCTGGATTGAATTGGATTCATACTCACCCATTCCTTCAACCCATGCTGCATTGGAAGTACGCCAGTTTGCAGGACAATCGCCCAGATAAGGTACACCGCCTGAAGTAAGCCAGTTTCCATTATAGAAACCGTATCCTAATGGAAAGTGTTCGTCGTAGTCCTGCTGATACATCAAATCAGCTAATGCTTCCTGATTGAGATTGGAAAGACAAGTGGCTGCACGTGCTTTTTCACGTGCCTGAGCAAAGACTGGGAATAAAATTGCGGCTAGAATTGCAATAATTGCAATTACAACGAGTAACTCAATGAGCGTGAAACCGCCCGATGGTTTCGGCTTATGGCTGAACATGGATGGATACCTCCCTGATTATGGCGGATAAAATATGTACAGAAGATGATTGTTGTCACTTCTGCCTGCCCTTCTCATCCCATACCGGATGATTCGTCTCATTAAGAATGACAACTTCTTTAGATGAGCCAAAATGTAAACTTAGAATGAGGATTCCGCATACTAACAAGTATAACCTCTAATCTAAATTATGTCAACTGTGATTTTACTACAGTTATAATGTGAATTATTGAAGCAATTTTGTGAACAATTGCTTCAATGTTTGTTTCCTGGTAAATGAATCCCAACCGTAGATGGAACGGATTGAGTGGCTTCAGGTACATTGGAAGTAGGCTGTGCTTGCAGTTGTGCTGTTACAGCTGCCCTCACCCCTGAACCACTGCTATTATCAAGAAAATATGTTTTAAACGAAATGATGGCTAGTATCAGTCCTATTACAAGAAGGCCAATGACCATATTTTTTTTCGTAGTATTCATGAAAATCCTCTCAAGAAGAAAGACTGTGAGAAATGTTCAAAAGTCTTTCATGAGTTGCATGACAGTTATCGACTGATGGTTCCTGGAATGTGCATCCCTGGAGGAGGGGGTAAAGGTTTATCTTGACCCGGAATCCTTGGAGGGAGTTGGGATCGAATAGAGCTATAATTATTGTCCGATGGCTGATTGTATACATGATACAATCCCAAAATCAGACATACACACAAAATAACTGTAATGACAAGTATGGGCATATCAATTTTTCTTTGCATGATTGTCCTCATCAGTTACAAAGTATTGCCAGATATCAACTTAAGATTACTCAATAGTCAGTAAAATATCATTCCACTGACTATTGAGCTTACATTGCTTACTGCCCGGGACCACCCCACTCGTATGCTGCCGGATCTGAAACTACATAGGTACGCGGATTCACACCAGCTATAAGCTGACCAAGCTTCTGATACTTTACATGGTCGTCGCAGAATGCTACATTCATTCCACCAAAATGTCGAGGCCATGTTTCACCATATACAAATCCAGAATTTGTATTATCTATCTGCCACCCGCCAAACCAGTATTGCCCTGTGCCATACCAGTAGCTAGGTGTTTCAATTAGCCAGTTACCACCTCCTTGTGGTGCATCATTTACTACATTCCAGACGGAGTCAACGAGCATTAGATTATTAGCTGGTTCCACTATAGAAGCGAGTGATACCCCATCGAATGCAGTTGTGTTGCCTATACTATCAGCTTTGGGCAACCCATTCAAAGGGCTCAAATAGTAGTAATTGTATCCAAAGTCTGCAGTAATTGCATATGCATACGCTTTTTCAACAGCATTGGAATTATTGTTATAGCCCATATCGGCGAGATCAGTGGATGGAGTATTGTATGGATCAGAAGGACATACGTAGATGCCTGTGTTCTTCATGTATGGCTGAACTAATTCCGGCCATAATCGGTCACCTGTGTCAGGATCGTAGGAGCAACAGCCATATTCAGCTGGAACCATATGTTCATCATAATCCTGAACATACATTGTAATTGCTAATGCTCCCTGCTGGAAGTTACTAACACAGGTTATAGCCCTCGCCTTTTCACGAGCTTGGGCAAAAACGGGGAAGAGGATTGCAGCAAGAATTGCTATAATCGCAATAACAACTAGCAATTCAATAAGAGTGAAGCCTGACTTGTTTTTAGGCTGATGATACATGGATAAGACCCTCCCTAAAAAAAATCGGGGGCGAAATAACTTTGGGAAGTGTTAAAGACTTGCCCAGAATAATAAAACTCATTTATCCATGAAATTCGCGGCAGTGCAACGGTGATAACATGGATTAAAGAGCTTCATCGCACTATACCCCCGTACAATTATAGTATAGCATCTTGAGACATAAAAGTCAACTTTATAGACAAAATATGTCTAATTTGATGCTTTAATAGTATCTCGAAAGTAATATGCTATCTAAAAGTTAAGCATGAAAGTAAATTAGCTGTATTACTTTAACTATAGCATGCAAGATCTTTAATAAAACAGAAATTTTATAAAACCCACGGTATTCGAAATCAAACAGTACACATATCTAAACGTGATTGATATTTCATAAGATTATATCTATCGATAAATCAATATATTTTTAAAGCCTAAAAGATAAATTTAACAAAAAAAAGAGAACTGGGTATGAATATTCATACCACTGTTCTCTTTATCTTATGTCATCTATTGCAACACCTAATCGGAACAGCCTATTTCTTAACCTGTGTAGGTGCCCCGATAGCACCTGGATGCATAGGGATTATTTTTTTAAAAGCAGGTATTTCAGGCTTGTCATTTGGATTTGATGGGGGTGGTGCCTGTGTCATTAGTGCTGGTTTCGAACTAGAGCAACCTGTCGTCACGAGCCCAATTCCAGTTACTACCACCCAAAATGTCGCGAAAGTAAATGAGCGTCTCATAGCTGACATTATTGCAGATCCCACAGGTACTGTGTTCGATCGACTATATAGATATTGCCAGGTTGGGAAGTTGCGAGGTTCCAGTTTGTACCAGCAGCCAATGCACCAGGCATCATGTATTTGGAATGTCCATCGCAAAATGTGATATTTCCACCACCGTTATGTCGCGGTCTGAAAAATCCCATTTTAGTTACTGCCGTTGAACCATTGCTGCCATACCACAACGAGTCTGGTCCAAATGCGCCCCAGTCTCCATATGTACATGCATCATTCGCAGTATACCCACCTGGTGGGTAGACAATATCGGTACCAACATTATCTGGAAAGTCGGGTTCAGCATCCTGCCCTGTCTCAGCTAACAGAATAGTTGCTGCTGGCTGCTGAACAGCTGCTAGCTTGGTAGGTGGACCGAAAGCATTTCCATTGATTCCTAAATTGGAGCAGTCTGCATTTGCCTGATTTAGATAAGTTGCGTTATATCCATACTGAACCCACAGCCCCCAGTTTCCCCACCAGTTATATTGTGGACCTAGCGCATACCACGAATTAGGCATCCGTTTGGATGAACCTGAAGGACAGTACATCATATCCCAGTTCTTGACATAAGGCTGAATTCTAACAGGCCATACCTGCCAGTCGTTAGTCTCGATAGCAAGTACATAGGTTTCATCATAGTCCTGAGTGTACATCATCATAGCTGTACTGATCTGATTACCGTTAGAAAGACAGGCTGTTTGCCTTGCTTTCTCTCTAGCCTGGGCAAACACAGGAAAAAGAATTGCCGCCAAAATTGCGATGATAGCTATTACTACTAATAGCTCAATCAGAGTAAAACCACCCTTTGTTCTGGGCTTGTTACAAAACACTATTGACACCTCCGTATATTAACAGAAATCACCATGGCGAGAACAAGATTATGTTCTGCCAAAACCGGGTAACCATTATCATTTTGGTTGGATATTGATAAACTGAGGTTTAGTGAATTCTGCTTAAATAATTATGGACTTTAACAGACCATATGTCAACATATTTTCCACGATTTAGACTAAATTTTGATGCTGAGACAAAAATATGGTACCAAAATACTACATTACTCAAACGTAAGTTGGATGATATCTATTCAAGACGTTTTTGATCAATGTTTGAAAATTATTGAATAGAGAATTTGAATTATTTTCGAGGCAAACAAAAATGACTTTATGGTAAATATCCCAGGCAATACTACCAATTATTTCTGGATAAAATTACAAAATCAATACATGATATTAACTATGTGCAATGATTTTGCATGCTATTGCTTTTACAAACGTGATAATATACCTGTCATTTTGAGATTTCGTAGTTCAGGGAGGGATTGTGGAAAGATACATGTACCCCTTGAGATTTACTCTTCCTCAAGGGGTACAGGGTAAGTGTTACCAGCCTCGGGTTGCCATCAATTCTTCCTCAGGCATGGTACGAACATCAAGACCGGGCATTGCATCTCCCAGATCTTCTGATACCTTGGCAAGCATGGCAGGATCTTTGTAGTGAGTTACAGCGTCCACAATAGCACGTGCTCTAGAGCGGGGATCCGATGATTTGAATATTCCGCTGCCAACAAATACGCTCTCGGCACCAAGCATCATCATAAGTGCTGCGTCAGCAGGAGTTGCCACTCCCCCTGCTGAAAAGTTAGGTACTGGTAGTTTGCCATTCTCATGGACATACTGGACAAGATCGTAGGGCGCACCCATTTCTTTGGCAGCAGCCATAAGCTCATCAGCCTCCATGGAGTGGATTCGGCGGATATCCTTGATTAGTGTACGCATATGGCGCACTGCTTCCACCACATTACCGGTCCCGGCTTCCCCTTTGGTACGAATGAGCGCAGCACCCTCTCCGATGCGTCTCAAAGCTTCACCAAGATTTCGGCATCCACACACAAATGGCACTTTGAAATCTAATTTATTAATGTGATTCTCTTCATCTGCAGGAGTAAGAACTTCGCTCTCATCCACAAAATCAACTCCAAGCGACTCAAGAATGCGTGCTTCAGCGATGTGGCCAATACGGCACTTAGCCATCACTGGAATCGTCACTGCAGCCATCACTTCCCGTATCATTTTTGGGTCAGACATACGTGCAACACCACCCTGCTTACGGATATCTGATGGCACGCGCTCCAGAGCCATTACGGCCACTGCGCCAGCTTCTTCAGCAATCACAGCCTGATCCACATTGGCAACATCCATTATCACGCCGCCTTTTAGCATCTCAGCAAGTCCAATACGGGTCCGCCATGTGGATTTCTTTGTATTTATACTCACTTTATCTCTCCTCTTTCATTTGCACTGTAGAACTCCATCATGCCACAGCGACTAAATACTGATTTAGACCTGACATTTCTATGCCAGCTCCCGCAAATCAGCTTCTGGGGTTGTCTGGATATATATTAACCATCAATCAGATAGTCAATTTAAGCATCACGAATATTTCAGTTTTCAGCTGTATATCCAGTTTAGCAAACACTGCATCATGATATCCCCACAAGGATATGGTAGCTCTTACCGTTTTCTTCATTGAAGAAAAACTTTCGATCCCTCAGATTGTATGGTTATATATATTGCTACGAACTCGAAAGTTCTAAATCTCCCTACGCCATTCCAGAGCTGAGATTAGAGTGGCTTGATCTGCATATTCGAGATCTCCACCTGCGGGTAAACCATGGGCAATTTGAGATACTTTCACGCCGAGAGGCTTCAGTCTGCTAGCCAGATAAAATGTGGTTGTCTGCCCTTCGGTTGTAGGATTCAATGCCAGGATCACCTCATTGACGCCGTTCATAATACGCGGAAAAAGCTCTCTAATTTTCAACATATCAGGAGTAATGTTGTCCATAGGCGAGAGAAGTCCCTGCAGCACATGGTAGATCCCTTTATACTCACCAGTCTTTTCCATTGCAATTAGGTCACGGGTTTCTGCAACCACACACATAATTGCCCTGTCGCGACGGGTATCAGAACAAACTTCACAAATCTCCTGATCCGTGAAGTTTGAACATTCTGGACAGAGACGAATGGACTCTTTCACCTGAAGTATGGCATTGGCCAGTTGTGCCGCCTCTTCTCTTGGCTGCCGTAGAATATGAAAAGCCATTCGCTGGGCAGATTTTGGCCCAATACCTGGAAGCCGCTCCAGTTCTGATACGAGACGAGCCAGAGGCTTTGCAAAGTGCATCGTTCGACTATCCGCCTAATAGCCCTGGAGGCAGCTTAATATCTTTTAAGGGCCCGCTGATCTCTTCCATGCGAGCATCCTGCATAGCCTGTGCTTTTGCTGATGCCTCCTTGGAAGCAGTTATAATGAGATCTTCCAGAATTTCTGCATCGTTAGGGTCAATAATAGATGGGTTGATTGAGATGCCCACAAGCTGACCATATCCGTTCACAGTTACAGTAACCATCCCACCGCCAGCAGTCGCTTCCACTCGAATTGAAGGAAGGTCTGCCTGCAGCTTCTCAGCATCTTCCTGCATTTTTTGGGCCTGTTTCATCAGTTTCGAGATGTCGCCCATATTACCTAACCCACCCATGCCTCCAGGTCCACCAAATCTTGCCATAGTTATCCTCCCATTAAATGTTGTCTATTGAATCGGGTCTGATTTAACCACTTCTCCGCCGAAAATATCCAGCGTCTCCTGCAAAATGGATGTCTCTTCGCGCTCAACTGAAGAAGGTTCGATATCCGTAACGCCCTTATTCGATTCTGAAATAAACTCTATGTTTCCACTCTCTACAGACATCAAATCAATATCTGAGTTATCACTGTTACTCGCATCATCCATTGCAGAATGAGCATTGAATAGTGGTGCAGGAACTTCAACTACAGCCGTAGCCTTTGTTTCTAATGAATCTTGCTGTATACACTGAATGCGATAATTTGATGTATGAAGAGCCTCGTTCAACTTTTTTTCAAGAAGGGGCTTTCCCTTACCCTGAATCTGTTCTAGATCAAACTTTAGCTCAAATGCCAGTAAAACCGTGTTTCCTTCCAGTCCCACTACCTGTGCCTTCTTTAAAAATGGACCGCCTCGCGGGCTGGCAGATACAAACAGTTTCACAATATTGGGCCATGCGCGCTGGATTACTTCCAGGGTAACAGCCGCTGCAAATCTGGACTGTTCGTCTGTTTCTCCAGCTTGTGAACCACTATTGAGAGGTTGAGCTATTCTCTGTGTAGTATTTTCTTCAGAAGTAACAGGACTTTCAGGAGGGAATACCTGAGCATACTCATCATTTACATCAATACGAGTTACAGGCTTTATTGAGTTCGATGGACGTGTTTGCGGACGCATAACTGTCTGAGCAGCTGGGGATGTCGAGACTGACGGAGAGGTGGCGAGGCCAGTCACCTTACCCTGAGCAAGAGATTGCAGACGAGCCAGGGTCCTTTCCAGTATCCATCGGTGATAGTTACTCAGTCTTACATCTTTCTCCGCAGCTGCCAATTCGATACCCATCTGAAGCAGAATGGCTGGCTCAAATCTGGCTGCATGTGTCTTGAGCCTGCTCACCCTCTCTTCGCCAAGCTCCTTTTCAGCCGTAACATTGGCTCCAGCAGAAAGCAGCAGCATATCTCTCAGAAATCCCTGCAGGGCACCAATAAGCTGTCGGATATCAACACCAGATTCAACGTATCGTGCTGCCAGCTCAAGGGCATCTCCCATGCTGCCAGTAGAAAAGATGACAGCAGCTTCTTCCAGATCAGCATCCCCAACAGTGCCGATAGCCCTTCTTACAGTTTCTGAAGATACGTGGCCATCTGAATATGCTAAAACCTGTTCCAGTATCGAAAGAGCATCCCTCCAGGAGCCCTCAGCTGCACGAGCGATTGCCTGCACTGCATCGGGATCTGCAGTATATCCTTCAGCAGTAACTACTTTTTGCACGGCAGAAGATAGATCCAAAAGGGAGCCGCGTCGGAACTGAAAGCACATGCAGCGTGAACGAATCGTAATTGGAACCTTGTGCATTTCCGTTGTGGCGAGCACGAATACTACATGAGCGGGAGGCTCTTCAAGGGTTTTAAGCAGCGCATCAAAGGCTTTGGCAGAAAGATCATGCACTTCATCAATTATATAAACCTTAAAGCGTGCTTCAGCAGGAGCATACTGTACGTTCTCTATTACCTTTTCGCGCACATCATCAATCCCTGTTTCAGAGGCTGCATCCATCTCAATAACATCTAAGCAGTTGCCATTTCGCACCGCAATGCAGATTTTACATTCCCCGCAAGGATTAGGAGTTGGACCATTTTCACAGTTTAAGGCTCTAGCCAGAAGACGCGCAGTTGAAGTTTTGCCACATCCACGGGCACCATGGAATAGATAGGCATGACCAAAACGACCTGAGGCAATGGAGTTGCGGAGCGTGGTTGTTACTGCATCCTGCCCCATCAACTCGTCGAAACTGCTGGATCTATACTTCCTGTAGAGTGCAACGTAGGCCATGGAGCCGTCTTTCCGCGATTGTTATGGATAAGAGCTAAAGGGCATTGAGAGCCGGGTAGACGACCAGACTCGGCGAGCTAAACTTAAGGCTGCTACCTTCCGGTCCTGACACTGATTCGTCTGCCAACCTATGTAATCGGCCCAGCTCTCAATACCCTGTATATGATAGTATACACTATTGCCATATTATCAGGATAGAAGCATAGGTACGTGAATATCTTCAAACATAAAGGTACATGCAACCCCATGATGCATAAGTTCTTTCGCACAACCATCATACAATC
Source organism: bacterium (assembly GCA_021805395.1). Taxonomy (GTDB): domain Bacteria; phylum Armatimonadota; class Chthonomonadetes; order Chthonomonadales; family Chthonomonadaceae; genus JAJZFJ01. The sequence continues at coordinate 5,290 of JAJZFJ010000117.1, read as the reverse complement.
AAACACAGAAGGGAAATATACAAACACATGGCTAAAGTAGCTCTCATCACTGGTGCATCACGCGGAATTGGTGCAGCCATCGCAAAGAGGTATGCCAGAGCGGGAATGCAGGTGGTTATTCAGTTTCTAACTGGCGAAAAAGAGGCTGGTGAGATTCGTAGAGATTTGATTTCCGAGGGCTGCATAGAGCCATTGCTTATGCCGGCAGATGTTTCAAGATCTGAGGATGTACTGCAACTTGTAGAAGATACGCTCACGCAGACAAACAGAATAGATGTACTTGTCAATAACGCCGGAATCTACAGGGACACTCCTTTCAATACGACATCGTTTGAGCATTGGAAAGCGGGTTGGGAGCAAGTACTCGATACGAATTTGATGAGTGCTGTGCATGCAACATGGGCGGTAATACATGGTATGCGTGAACATGGAGGAGGGAAAGTGATCAATATAGCATCACGCTCTGCATTTCGCGCTGAAACTACAGCCCCCGCTTACGCAGTCAGCAAGGCGGGCATGGTGAATCTCACACGCTGTCTTGCCAGGGCTGAAGCTCACAATAACATTCTTGCATACTGTATTGCACCTGGATGGGTGGAAACGGCAATGGCCCGAGAGGCAGTTGCTGCACAGGAAGCAGAGATACTTGCCTCCATTCCCCTGGGACGAATTGCATCTGTGGAGGATGTAGCTGGAGTCGCACTATTTCTTGCTTCTCAGGATGCTGATTACCTCACAGGTATAACAATCCCTGTTGCTGGTGGATCATGGCTATCTACTTGAAAAAAGATGCCGCCCACTCCAAATCCGGAGAGTGGGCGGCGAGGGCCGCAAAGGTTTTTATTGTATTTCAAACCAGGTATGAACTTAGCGTCGGCGACGTACACTCAGTCCGCCAATTGCGAGCATACCTGCCAAGCCAAGCACTGAGCTTGCTTCAGGAACCGGAGGTGGTGAAGGCAGGTTTCCGGTGAAGTTGTAGGAATGATCCTCTACTCCTGTATTGTTCCAGTTACCAGCAATCAGTGTACCATTCACATCTGCACTCTGCGTTACTGTGGCATTTGGTGCGAGCAGTGAGCCATCAAATATTCTGTTGATGCTGAAAGAGTCAGATCCAGTATAGTTCCAGAGTATCTGATTTGCAATACTCGACGAATTCTGAGCATCGGCATTCCACTGAATACCATTCAGACTACCTGTAACATTCACCAGAATGGAGTCGTTACTAGTGACGTTATTCAATGCAATAATGGCATTATCACTCAGAGCAGATGCAGCCACGTCAAAAACTACCAAACTTTTTCCACTTCCTGTGCTATAGGTGTTAGCCGTGCTAGCATCCAGTGTCCACCCATTCTGGTTACTGGTATCAACTGAAGTACCTGCATACCCGGCTAACGTTCCAGAGAGGTTGGTTAGATATTTGGCAGATTGAGAGACAATGTTATCAGCCACAGGATTGTTTCCTGTAAGAAGTTTGCCTGTACCAAAAGTACCACTGTTGTAATTGAACTGGTTGGAGGAATCGACCGTACTACCCACATACAGGTCTGTACCGTCTTCCAGCTGCATTCTGCCGCCACCACTCAGGTTTCCCTGAATGTAGCTTCCAATGTGGTCATCACCAGGAACAACACCAGGAATATTATGGATAACTGAATTCCAGTTATTTTGGAGATTCCAGTTTCCACCTACAGCCACTGCACCTTCAGACTCACCACCATTAGTGGTTGCATTCCCCAGGACCCAAACATTGAAGCTGCTAGCAGCACCAAGACCATTAGCAGATGCTGGCAGTGTGCACGCACCTAAGCATGCTATCGCTGCAGCAATAGAGAGATTTTGTCTAAGCATTAGAAAACCTTTCACAGAAAGAGAATAGGGCTAAATGATGCAGGCGATCTAATCAAATACTATGCGTACTACATCAGTTTAGACCGCTCAAGCAAATATGCAAGCAAATGCATATTTAACCTACCTAAGCATCAAAAATATTATACTATAATTATTGAATAGAAATTTACAATGATACTGCTCTTAAACACGTAACAACAATAAGCTGGTATCAATACCGTATTTTGCTAGAGATTGCTATACCTAGGAAGCTGTTTCAATTAATTCATACAACATTGTTCAAACTGCGATGGACTTCAAATAAATAATACTGCGCACATGTGACAGTGCATCTTGATTCCTTTACCAGTTTTGTGGCGAGGCTGGAATGTTCACCTAAACGTGAGCATTATAGAACTTGTGCTCAGCACGCATGGTAATAATATATAATTGTCCAACACATATTAAGCAACAACCATTAAACAGAAATGTAGTGCGTAAAGTTCCTGCCATCTATTACTCCGTTTGCTGGCATTGTATTACTCTGGACAACTCATTCTAATCTTGACATATTCAGCTGACATATATTCGTTTGTAATGCATAGTCAGATGGAAAATGTTGAGAAAACTTGCTCAAGAGCAGGATAGTTTCCAGATTGCTGAATAGACTCGTAGAAGCCATCTAAGGATAATTTGAGGAAGGACCATCGATGTCAAAGGGATATTAGAATAATATTTTTTGCGTATAGCAACCTCTTAATTTGAGAGATTTTGGCAATTGGCTGTAACATCCAAATTAAGTAAACCACTGGGATACAATAACTTACATATGTGATAACGTCAGCCACAGCATCATCAGCAGGTTGGTTCCGAATGAAAATTATTACTGATTCGCAAGGTAAAGATCATTTTTTTGATATATAAAATGTATTGAGGGAATAACCCTACGGGTACTTTGTCTACTTCTTCCCGTCAGCCAGAAAGAAGTTCAAAACAGACCCAATCAAACCCATCACAAGAAATCCTATCATAGCATTCCAAGGCCCAATAACCTTAAATCCAGGTACTACAGATCCAGCAAGCCAGAAGAGACCGATATTAAGAGCAAATCCGAACAACCCAAATGTCAGGCAGTTAACCGGCCATGCAAAAAACATAACAATTGGCCGGATTATAGAGTTGGCTAATGCCAGAACAATCACAACTGTAATTACTGTAGTAGCAGCAGCAGTTCCATGAGTAGTAATTTTAATACCATGGTCCAATAGAGTGACCATTGAAAGAGCAATTGCACTAACAAGCAAACGAATAATCCAGTTTCTCAAACTGCATTCCTTTCTAAGTTAACGCCAGTTAGCTGGCGCATGAAACATTGAATCTCCGCTCAAAGACTGAATCATATTAATTTGACCACAATGATATGCCATATTACGGTATGCAGCAATTACAAGATTGTTCCCAGCAAATGGCCCACGATGTGTTTGAAAAACGGTATCAATCACTGTCTCAGGTGCTGCCCTAAGAGTATCTGCTAAATTTTTGGCACTTCTTTCCAGCTCACTGGATGCACATGCAGCATCCTCAAATATGGGATCTTCACCGGAAAACTGTTCTCCACGAATGATAGCGGCAAACTGATCATTCACACGTACACATTCAGCAGTAATTTGCAACACACTGCGTATCTGATCGCCAGATTCGGAAACCGGATTCCATGTCAATCTATCAGGAGCAGTGCTGCTCAGGAATTCCGCCATCGATTTTGCTATTCTCTCGGTATGAAGAGCTAAGAAGTCTAATTCTCTCATAATTAAAATTTTTCAAACCTTTCAACGTCAAGTACAAAACAGACAGCACCTCCAACCAGTACTTTCACAGGGCTCGGCATGAAGGACCCAATTGGTGCTGCATCAGGTGGTAATACATTCACAAACTGCTCACGTGTTTTGCAGCTATCGCTGATTACCTGAATCACTTTGGAGGAATCGTCCCCTTCCACTCCAATCAGAAAAGTTACATTTCCCTCTCTCAAAAACCCGCCGGTGCTTGGAAGTTTGGTAAACTTAAATCCATTTCGCAACAGTGCTTCTGTAATTTTGTTGTTATCTCGGTCATGAACAACCGTGACTACCAGTTTCATGCGCTTCCTCTTTTCTTCAGTTAAATTCTTTCTGTTCCTTAATATAACCTGAAATGAGTGCAAATATCTCTTCGTGCACCGATTCAGGCTGATTAAGTGCATTTATTATTCTTATTCTACTGGGATATTTCGATGCGATGGCTAAAAATCCCTCTCTTGCCTTAGCCAAGAACTGAATTCCCTCTTCTTCCATACGGTTTCTCGCCTGCTGTCTATTTAGTCCAATCTCAGGATCCACATCCAGCAGGATTGTTATATCTGGCAGTAGAGAGTTTGTTGCGAAGCGGTTCATGGCCTCAACAACCGATGGATCTAGCCCTCTAGCATAACCCTGATAGGCAACGCTGGAATCTATATACCTGTCACTAATCACAAATTCGCCCCGCACTAATGCAGGGCGAATTACCATTTCGGTATTTTGAGCTCTGGCTGCAAGAAACAGCAGCAATTCGGTATGCAGGTACATCTCCTCATGAAGCAGGAGGGATCGTACCGTTTCACCTACTCTGTCTCCACCTGGCTCTCTGGTTATACACACCGTATTCCCAAGGTTTTCCAGCGCTGTTTTAAGTAGTTTGACCTGAGTAGACTTGCCAGCACCATCCACTCCTTCAAACGAGATGAACAGTGGTTTTCGTTTATGAGAACTCATTTCTGCTCTGGCAGAATGCGCACACGTCGTTTTGGCTCAACTCCGATACTCTCGGAAACTAACTGGTAGCGATCTATCAACTGATGCTGTAGCCGCCTCACAAAAGAGTTCGCGGGAGCCAGCTCAATTGCTTCGTTTGTTTCACGCACATGATCTATGGCTTCCTGAGCCTCCATCAGTGCTTCCTCTGTATCCTCCACAGGCTCATCCGGTCCTGGCCCTAAGCGAAAGATCTCACGAACTATCCCGGCAATCTGTGAGTAGGTATTGCTTTTCACCACGTAAATAGGAAGCCTTCTTTGTGCCGCTTCCCGCATCTTGCCCGGTTCCCTTCTGTAGCTTGCCTTTAGTGCAAGCACAGCATCGGCATCATTCACATCTCTTGCAACATATGCGGAGACGTGCATTTCAGCGATTGCTCTGTCTAACCTGCTTCTGCTCACTCCATAAGGAAATATGCGTACGGTTGAAGGAAGAGGCTTGGTAGATGCGGAGGGCTGTGAGCTGCGCGTCATCTCGCTGTCGAACTGCAAGCTGTGTCCCATTTCGCCGGTGTTGCGAGATCGAGGGTTCTGCCTGTTGACTGCAGGGCTTTCAGGCTCTTCCACCTCTCGTATCACCGGCTTAATATCTGATGATCGCTGGATAATCTCTACTGCACC
>JAJZFJ010000142.1 GCA_021805395.1 bacterium | reverse complement strand
AATTAGGATGCTTGGATCCTGGAGTACAGCCTCCATCCGATCCTGATCTGTTACGAAATAGGGTGAAATATAACCTTTATCGAACTGCATGCCATCTACAACCTCAAGCTGAGTGGATGTGCCTTTGCTCTCCTCAACGGTGATTACACCATCGGATGTAACCTTCTCCATTGCCTCTGAGAGCATTTCTCCAATTGTGGCATCGTTCGCTGATATGGTTGCGACCTGAGCAATGGAAGCACGACCATGCACTGGCTTGGAGTTCTCGCTAATACGCTGTACAAGTGCTGCAACTGCCAGATCGATACCTTTCTTAACCTGAAGAGGCTTCGCACCAGCTGCTACGGCTTTAAGGCCCTCTTTCACCATTGCCTGCGCCAGAACGGTAGCAGTGGTGGTACCATCACCAGCAATGTCGTTCGTTTTGCTGGCCACTTCTCTCACAAGCTGAGCACCCATGTTTTCGAACGGGTTCTCCACTTCGATCTCTTTTGCAATGGTTACGCCATCGTTTATGATATTTGGACTACCATACTTTTTCTCAAGAACAACATTTCGACCACGTGGTCCCAATGTCACTTTCACTGCATCTGCGAGAGTATTTACCCCGCGCTCCAGTGCACGTCGGGCTTCCTCGTCGAAAAGCATCATTTTAGCTGCCATAATCTACTTCTCTCCTAGCCTTTAATTGCCAGGACATCGTCCTGACGCAGAATAACATACTCTTCTGAACCTATCTTAACTTCAGTGCCGCCATATTTTGCATAGATAATTCGATCACCAGGCTTTACCTCGAGCGAAAGCCGTTTGCCATTCTCCATTACTTTGCCAGGACCAACAGCAATGACTTCTGCTTCCTGTGGTTTCTCCTGAGCGTTATCTGGAAGGAATATTCCACCTGCTGACTTCTCTTCAGGTGTTACTGCCTTAGCAACAAGCCTATCGTTTAGTGGCTTTAGAGTTGACATCTAAAAGTACCTCCTTGCTTATTTGTTTAACTGTATGGAAATTCTTGCGCAGATGTAGCAGACTTTTCGCTCTTCTGCGAACTAGCACTCCAAACAGTCGAGTGCTAATTTCAGTTCATTGTACCCCTGTTGCTTTCAAAGGGTCAAGGACATTATTCATGTATGTTAGCGATCAGGTAAGATGTCCTCCCTTCTCGTTCAGGGAAAATATCCGCATAATAATAGACTATGACTACATTAACATTGACTGATATAGACCAGAGCCGTCAGGCAATACTGAGTCGATTAACCGCTGGGACTATTTCCAATTCACAAGCTTGTACTCTCTTATGCGTAAGCACCAGCGCGGTATATCGACTAAGTAAGCATAATCTGGCTATTCATATGCAAATGACACAATATCCAGATGCTAATTTATTAACCTTTAAGTTATAATTTTATGCAGCATGCAAGTCGTGGACGCTGTTCGAATGAAGTTGTATTAAGATCCCACTATCAACCGTATAATTTCAGCAATGTGTGAGGAGGTAATGATATGATTGAGGCATATTTAGATCTATTGGAAGAGAGTTACTATGAACTGAAGTTTGCTTTCGATGGTTTAAAAGATGAGCATGTGTGGAAACGTCCTAACCCAGAACTACTATCTGTGGGTGAGCTAGCTGGGCATATTGCCTACTGGGAAGCGGTGAAACTGGCAGGTGAAGGCGGTGTCCCATTACCATCTCCAGACAAATGCAAGGTTGTGAGCCCTCTCATAGACCAGCGATTCTCGTATTACACTTCCAACAGGGAGATCTATCCTTCCGAACTGCATCTCGCAATGAAGGCTGATGAGGTGTATGCGGAGCTATTGCGAGTCCACACGGAAGCAGTAAGCTATTTTAAGGAGCTTAATGTAGACTTGCAAGCACATCCTGCCGGGTGGCCAGAGAGCACAACGTATAACTTCTTTCTGAGATATGCTATCTTCCATTCAGCCTATCATACGGGTCAGATATATACAGTCCGGCATCTTTTAGGGGAAGAGACGCCAGATAACTAAAAAGGATTATTTTACTGAAATAAGCTAGCAAGCATCCCAATGCATGATGATCTAAGAAAGTTTCATCAGAACGATTTGTCATTGCCTCCTCAAGCATCACCGTTTGGTGCTAAACATAACATATATTATTGTATGGCTGCGAGTACAAGTTGTGTATCCGTCGGGTCTTTCATTCTGCTGCCTTCATCAGTGTTTGGGTGAAGTGAGTCTGGATATACGCTCAGGCTGCGGGCTAACCACACCAGAATTGTGCAGGTAGGTTGTTACTTTAATGGGAATGGTACTGAGAACTTTAAACTGCTCAATCCGAGAGATCATTGGGTGGTCAGTTGCATCATTCAGGCACACACTCACATAGTAATCTCCACCTATTGTGCAGTCTGCAAGGGTATTGATATAAAAATGGAACTCTAAGTGTTGATGGGGTCTAAGTGTAATCAGTCCAAGCGGTGATGTGGCAGCATTCTGCAGAGCAATACCAGCGCCAAGCAGGTTATCGATACTTGAGACAGGCTCGTTAGTCGCAATATTGTTACCAGCATCTACCGCTCTCCCTCTGGTAATCTGCAATTGTAGTGCGCACTTCCCTGAGGTTCTGTTCCCAAGCCTGATAGTAGTGTTAGATTGGTTCTTAAGACGCACAGTGATCTCAATTGGTGACCCCACCTGGTATGTATGTGGATTCATCCTCAACGAGACCGCAAGCCCATCTGGAAATTTATTCCATACTGGAGGTGTTGGTTCTACTGCAGTAGCCAGCCCATCTATGTCATATGTGTTATCTGAATCTGGATAGACAAGCGGTCGTGCCACAAGCCGTCCCTCTTTGCTGACGGTGATATCTGATAACTGGTATTTGACACAGCAGTAGAGATGGTCATGATTCCAGAGATATGGAGCTTGATTGGTGTTCATTTTATTCCAGTTCTCCACTAATCTCAACTTTCCATCAGATGCTATGTGATAGAGGAGAATTACACCGGAGTAGTTGCAAACAGCTAAAAGATATTTCCCTGTGCTGGTAAGGAATAGTTTAGAAATCTGGTACGGCTCCAGATTACCTGGGCTAGATGCTGGAAGCTTAAGATTACTCACTGGTTTCAGTAATCCACCAGCCTCGATGTGCAGACTCACCAGATGATGTACGTAAACTGGAAACATCTTACCTGGAGCAACATTCTCTTCTACACCCAATATCAAAATATGTGCCGGTTTATCCAGTTTCATAAATTCAACGGCAGAGTTTGAATCAAGAGCTTTTGTTAGACCTGGCTGAGGAAGTATTGAGATTCTGTTGTGTGGCAAAACTCGAAATGTTATCAACTTTCCATTATCTGCAAAAGCCGTGTGTGTTGGACTGAATACTAATGTGCCAAGTGGCAAGCTGCTTAAATTGGTGTAATTGCATTCTGTGGTACTAGATGTCAATGCACTCAGTCTTTTGAAATAACTGAAGCTGTTATGAATAGCAGCACCTGCCTCCTCGTCGAGATATAGCTGACCATTTTTGCCGATGTGGTACACAATTGCTGGCGAATTATACTGATCGTATATCAACTCATTTCCGCGACACATTGGCCTGAACTGGACTGGAATCATCTGAACTGGTGTAATGGGTTGTAATGGTTTGAGATGCCCATAAGGCAAGATACGATACTGATAAATACAGGCTTTCTCATAGGAACCAATATATAAATATTTCTGGTTAGGACTAACATATTCCCAATAATTCTCATTGCCGCCAATAGAGTTGTTCTGAATACACCATGCAGGTTCACCATGTGAACTGCATTCAAACCTGCAGATTAGATGAGGTTTGGTTGGCAGATTTGTAATGTCGCTGCACGCAAAGAGATATCTTCTACTAGTGGTTGGATGTGTATAAGCGGAGATGCCGTTGACATATTTCGGTTTCTGTAATACAGTGAAATGCAGGATATTGGAGTGCAAGATGTGACTATGATTCTCATACTGAAGACGCATATTTGATGTGCAGGAGAGCGTGTACTTACCTGGCAGTGTGAGATCAAAGAGTTGCGAGAGACAAACAGTGTATTGTTTTATTTCTGGATAATTATTTGTTGGAAATTTCCATGATATTAACATGGGTTCTGAAAAGACATTCTGTCCTAATCTGGTGAGAGGAACCGATTGTCCGTGTTGATTAAACAGGTGAACATTAAAACATGATAGGTACCATTGACTTGCATCAATATAGAATCTATGACTCGAGTGGTTTTGTAAAATAATCTTTAGTTCAATAGGTTGTCCTGTTTGATATGACCTATGGTCAATTTTCATACTTAGGCTCAAAGCATAACTACCCGCCGCTTCAGCAAATATCGCCCTGCTGGATGTCAGCAAGATAATGCATCCAATCACAGTTAATAGGTTTATCTTTAGTTTCATATCTCTATCCTGAATGTAATATTTCCTGCTTTGTTTACGAATGTATGTTACTAAGCTTGAATTGTGAATACTCATATGGGTTAATGTACGTTTAGATATAACTCCATATCGAATGGTTACGAGATTCACAATCTAGCAACCTGTATCGAAATATAGGTAAGGCTATTTGTATGCCCTATCAGAATTGCGGATTATCTAATCCTGGTATGTTTGAGCAAGGTAAAAAGCAGCCAGGATACCGTTAAGTTTGCATAGCCATAGAAAGGATGACGTGTTTTCAGCTTTCTTGAAAGCTTTTATAACCCTATTAAAGATTTATCGTTCTGATTCCTGCAAACGGATGCTCTGTATACTCAAATAATTTCTTGAACAATGCAAGACCGCACATATGCTTTTCTCTAATTTCGAGTTAATAGCCACTTTTGTTTAACCATTTAAAAAATCTTATAGAGACAAAGCTGGATGCACATATTTGTCTGAAGGTACTTAACCAGTTACTCAGATAGGCTGGTACTATGCAAGCAGTAAAATGAAGCATTCTTTTCGGATCGCTGCTCTGAAGGAAGAACTGCAGCTTTGTTTTACCATTAGTAAACCAAAGCCACAAAGCCCTCAACCTTATTATTAAAGACCACGCAAAGTAGCTCTACCAGTTTTTGAAGCACGAAAATGTAGCGTTTGGTAGTGGGGTTGCATTTGTAGAAGTACTGCAGATGCGAGGGAATAAACATCAAATACTGTAGTTATTAATTTACTTCAAGCTAGGCGCAGGAATTCCACCCGGTTTGTCCAGTTGTCGGAATTGCTAACATCCCAAAGGGCTATCAGTGCCATACCTACTGCTCCAATATTATTTTGCGATATGGAACGGTTATCCATGAATATAACCCCTGCGTGAGCGGTTCCGGAAAACCCCCATTGTACTAAAACGGGAAGTATAGTTTTCTGATCGCAAGTGACGAAAGTTAGGCCTTCCTTCCCAGCAGCTAGCATAATTGCCTCGTCAGTCTGAGTTTTATAGCTACCTGAATGCCAGTGATGCAGACTTAAAACAGTTATATCCTTGCGCTTGTCGGTAATCTGACTGGCAATCTTCTGTGACAGGTTTTCATCCAGAAGAAGGGAGAGCATCAGGCATCTGTTTTCGCTGCGGTGATTTCCTCAGATACATCAAACAGTCGAATGTAAGGCAGCAACCGCCTTATGGCCTCATAGCCGATGTTATTGTCTTCTATAGCCTGGTCAATCTCATCTTTGTATACTTCATAGAAATTCAGTGCCGCCCTGATATTATCAACCGGGTAGGGATAGTCACTGGCCATGCGCTCTGCATCCATCTCATACTGTTTAGCAATCATAATGACCTCCCATATTGCAAGCCCTGATCCCTTCATATAGGGCTGTCTTCCAATTGGAGAATCCCGATGTTCTATACCAGTAAACTCGAGTTCTCGAAGGGATTCTTCAAGCAGCATTACTCCTGCCTTAGTGCGTGTCATGCCATTGCCCAACCTTCGAGCAAAGAGATCAAGCCGCTCTATCATCTGATCAGGAATTCGGAGGCTAAGAATTTGTGACACTTGTATCATCCACCTTTCATTTTATGATACCATTGTACACAATGAAAACAATGTATACAACAATAACGTTCCATATTTGAGGGCTAGGGTGTGAGGATACTCAAGTTTTATGAATTTTAAGCACTCCTGAAAGAGCACTATCTCATAAGGAAGGTAAATCCATCTTTTACATCTTATGAAACATGCAGAATGTAGGTTTTATCGAAATCCATTCAGAATAGAGGTTCAAGGAATTTAACTGGAACCCACCGAATACTAACTCCTTAGAGACCTGGTTTAAAGAGCGATAACAAATGGCAACTAACTCTCACATTGAATGGACAGACAGAACCTGGAACCCGGTGACGGGATGCTCCAAGCTGAGCAGCGGCTGCAAGCACTGCTATGCAGAGCGTATGGCAAAGCGTCTGAAGGCCATGGGGCAGGTTCGCTATCGGAACGGTTTCTCAGTTACCCTTCAGGAGGACCTAGTGGAGCTGCCCCTGAAGTGGAAGCAGCCTCGCACCATCTTCGTGAACTCTATGAGCGACCTGTTTCATGCCGATGTACCGCTGCCGTTCATCCAGCGGCTGTTCCACACCATGCAACGGTGCCCGCAGCATACATTCCAGGTGCTTACCAAGCGGAGCGACCGGCTGCGGGAGGTCGCGCCTCACCTGCCCTGGCCTGCCAACGTCTGGATGGGCGTAAGCGTGGAAAACCAGGCTGCAGTGCATAGGGTGCATGACCTGCAGCAGGTGCCGGCTGTGGTAAGGTTCCTGTCAGTAGAGCCTCTCATCGCCCCGGTTGATGACCTGCCGCTGGAGGGCATTCACTGGGTAATCGTTGGCGGGGAGTCGGGTCCTGGAGCGCGTGTGATGGAGCCTGAGTGGGTGGAGACGGTCTGCCAGCTTTGCAGGGGCGCTGATGTGCCGTTCTTCTTTAAGCAGTGGGGTGGCGCACGTAAGGACCTCACCGGACGCGAGCTGCACGGCCGCACCTACGACGAGATGCCGTTAACTCTGCGAAACTCAGCAGCTACAGGATAGTATTGAGCCTGTCTCAACGCGACTTCGTTCAACTCACAGGCCGATGTTGGCAGCGGCTGCGGCTGGAGGCAGGTATACGCGTTCAGAAGGCATTAACAGTGCATCAAGATTCTTGTTCGCCAGCATGCTCCTCTGTTCAGCCACAAAAGACGTGAGATCCACTATTTCGAGAAGCTGGCAATACATCTCCATGTTAATCGGCATCTGTCGCCTCGCTTTCTAGTTGAGATCAGATTGCTTTTTGGGGAGAATTGCGTAACTTGAGAATGATGAGGTATGACTTCCTTCGCCTAATGATGTAACAACTGCCAACTCGATGGAGGGCATATAACAAGTCATTGTCGCCAGCGAATTTGTCCCCTACACATGAATAAGGCAGGAAACTGTATATCAGTTATTCAGAAGAACGGCAATCCTGTATATCATGTAGCATATGATAGCATGCTCATAAAGTCCTCAACGTCAGCAAACTATACGACAGAAACTATGACCAGACTCGCGGCATTACAGACGCATAGCCTCTACCGAAAATGTGTTGACTTAATTGCAGAGAACATGGCGTTGAATTAGTAACATCACATAACTGACAGGTTACAATAGAAATGCGTCATCCCAATGTTGTATAATTAAAATGCCGTATAGAAGTATATGCACGAGTCGGTTCTAATGGCTGAAATCGCCGAATTGCATCGTCACGCTGAGAATCATGATCCTGAAATTAAAAATTTGATAACAAATTTACTCTTAGAATGCATACCATTCATCAACATGTAAACGAATAAAGGAGAATTTGAGATGTCTATCCCTACTGTAGTTTTTGATGATTTTTGGATTCATGCTCAAAGTCCAGAATATAGTGAAATACTGAAAGATTATGTTGGGAAATGGATGTTATTTATTCCAGCTAAAAGAATAAATGAGACATGGGATAAGATTAAACGAGAAACTGAATCAGGTAATTTAGGGATAGCTGCTAAAACTGCTACTATGATGCCAAATGCACGTTCAAATGACTCTTTTGTGCAGTTAATTTGTGTATATACCAAAGATTTTAGCGATTTAGAAGATGTAAAGAAAGTGTTAGGAAAACTAAGAGATTTAGGATTTGCAGGAAGATTGAACTACAAAGAAGATGAAGCGACAAGATCTGATATATACGGTAAAGGTGCTTCTTTGTATACTACTTCGAGTGGTTTAGAAATTAAACAAATGAGAGCTCCTATCGAACCTAATTTGGTTAAATAAACCCCTTGAATCTGCGTTGAGTAAACGCTAGAATATCATACAAGTATGCACCTTACAATTGATTATATGTATCAAAAGTGGAGAGTATATGGATTTGATGGTTCAATCTTATCGAATGGAGGCGAATTGAGACCAGGCGCACGTAAGGACCTCACCGGACGCGAGCTGCACGGCCGCACCTACGACGAGATTCCGTTAACTCTGCGAAACTCAGCAGCTGCAGGATAGTATTGAGCCTGTCTCAACGCGACTTCGTTCAACTCACAGGCCGATGTTGGCAGCGGCTGCGGCTGGAGGCAGGTAAACGCGTTCAGAAGGCATTAACAGTGCATCTAGATTCCTGTTCGCCAGCATGTTCCTCTGTTCAGCCACAAAAGACGTGAGATCCACTATTTCGAAAAGCTCACGTTTTCCAAATGACGCTAATACCTCCCCTCTCAGACCAAGCTGTATGGCACGCCTCTCCAGAGAAGCTCCTGAAGGATGGTGGTCGGGATCCCATTGAAGCCTTACCGACGACTTCCCCATTGCCCTTTTCCACTCCTGCTCTGATGCGAAACCAGAGGCATTGTAGGAAGATGCTACTGCCTGTTCCAGCAGTGAGTTGAAGAACGGCCTGCCGATTCTGAAACCGAGGGTGATCTCCTGGTTTTCTGAGGTACCCCATGCAGATCGGAACATCATCCAGAGGAAGTTGGTCTTTATCCAGCTCATACGTGTGTAACTGAAATCACCACAAAGCACTCCGTTTTCAATAGCCGCATTTCCTATTGAAGGGTTGTATGCCTGATAGACGATGATGGAATCGTCATCATACTGAGCAAGTATATGCCTGCCCTTTGCCGGCCATATTTTTAACTGCTCGGAATAGAGCTCCATGTTAATAGGCATCTGTCGCCTCACTTTCTAGTGGTAGTTGTACACTCTCACCGTGATTCTATTGCAATAAGCCATATCTACTCTATCGTACATCGAGATCGTTGCGCTAAAGATAGGGGCGTACTCAAGGTTGCAGTAGCACCTCGGTTGCAGCTCTCCAGTGAAGGAGAGAATGGATGATGAGTTCACTCACAGGCGGAATATGAATACTTTTTTACTCTGGTTAGGATGGGATCACCAGGTTTATCATGGATATTGGTTTTCAAACGGACGCAGATATAGTGGGGGTTTAATACAAAAACAGTGCGAGATTTCTGTTGTTATCATTCTAAAAGAGTTAACTCTAAAAAGAGATTATCAGTTAGAGCACGCTGATTAACTTATATCTCATCAGTTGGCCATAAGCTTGGCTGAAGGTTCTCATGTTCTGGAAATTTATGAGCTGGAAATAGATGCACCAACGAGACGGCAGATACATTTGCGAGCTCTTTCGGCTCCATTTTATATAGCCCACCGCCATAAACTCTACCTTCTGACAAGAGCGATTGCAGATCGATGTCATTCAGAGCCGACCACACCTGGCGTGCAAGCCCCTGTTCACTTTCAAGCACGCGAGCAACAAAGTCCTTGGGATATAGCATCAGATAGACGTTAGCAGCAGTTGCCTGGGATCGATTCAATATGAAACGGATTGGGCGCCCCTTTTTTAAATTACGCCCCATGTAGGTACAAATGAATGGGGCAGGAGGACGCTTCTCCTGAGAATACCAAGGCGATCTGTATCGACACACATACCGCTCAGATACTGCTGGTTTACCGGTTTCGAGGTAGGTTGCCAGATTTGGATACAATCGGTTGATTTCAACTTCAGAAAGCTTACAATCCAGTATGTATAGTTGCCGTTCGATCCGGGGAGTGCCATCTGTCTCGGTCTCAATCTCATCCATAGGCACAAAGCGTGGGCCTGGCAGTATGGGTTTGAAGAACTCAAATGGCAGATTCTGCATCTTGATTTGGTCTCGCGTGAGGATGAAAAATTTGTTATCACCAGTGACAAGTCCACGTTGAATTCTGAAGAAATCGGCCAATTTCGGTCCGGTTCTATCTGAGCGGACATCCTTAACAGGAAATCGCGTCCATTTGGTTTCTAATTTTAATGCCGCTGCCGGCACAGTTCGTGTATGAGTTGGCCTGGCATGGCTACCACCATAAGTGAATTCTACAATATGGTTTGGACTGGGACAGCGCTTTCGAAACCACACAACAGCGGAGGAGACCAATGCATCTGTAAACTGAAGATCGCCAGGAGCAAAGCGATGAATACGCAGCAGTTCAACCTCATCGAGCAGATATGTCTTAAGAGCCTGGCCATAATTCACATCCATAAATTCGCTTGGAATTAACCAGCAGGCTATGCCGTCATCGGCTAGCCATGCATGCGCCAAACCTATGAAATAACAATATAGACCTGCTAAGCCCCCGATGTGTACTCCGCAGGCTTTAGTTGTTGCGTGCTGAAGACGACGTTTCTCTGCTATGTTAATATGATGATGGCGAACATAGGGTGGATTACAAACGATGAGATTATACTGCTCAGCAGGTTGTGGAGGACTTGCCTGGGTGAAATCGCTGATACATAATTCAAGGGGGTAGCCCTGCCAGAGTTCGCGGGCTGGTAGGCCGTAATGCGGATCAATTTCAATCCCAGTTGCAGCGCTTATGTGCTCGGCAGGAAATGAGCACTGAAGTGCTGAATAGAATGAACCCGTTCCAAAAGCGGGATCGAGAAACCGCACGGTTGTTGTGGGAGGCACCAGTAAGCGTGCATACTCAAGTATGTCAGCAGCAAGCATCTTTGGGGTTGCAAACTGTCCTAGCAGATTCCGGTCCTGACGCGTTCTGGAGGCATCTCGCGACTCCTGAAGCACCATACGTCGATCTTCAATTACTGATACCTTGTCCATGGTTAAATTCCAAACCCAGCAAGATCATCAATGCGATGTTCCCATACCCAATCTATTCCTTCAGCTGCTCCGTATCCTAAATAGCCACTATCGAAATATCCAGAGAGAAAAAGGATATACCGCAATGACTGACCAAAATTCTTACGCAGATGAGTCATTTTCATGACTTCCTCTTTACGCCTTTTGTTGACGTTAATAAAATCTCCCGCAGATTTTGCCTCAATTAGCAATGGCATGTCCCCGGCGGAAGAGGCGAAAGGCATAACCACTGCATCCACAGGGATGTTGATGGATTTAAGACCACCTTCAAGCATGACAGGAATATTCATGTGGAATGAATATGTACCCGGTTCCATACTTTTGTAATGCCCACCAGAGGCAGCCCGTTTATATCCACTTGCTTCCAGCCATGCGGCAATCGCTCCAAGCTGGCGCTTTTCCTGTGCATTACGAATTATAGGATTGGCAACTGCGCCGCAGAGGCGATCTGCAATAATCGTTGCAGCTCGATGAATTTCCCTCTTGCTGGCTGGCATATCGCGCTGCAACCAGACGAATATATCGGGGTCCGTCATCTTTCTAATAATCGTTCCAATTCTGGATAACTCCTCATCAAGTGAAGTATCTGGCATACGACCCGGCAGTTTACCCGCCTCCATAGCAACCACAGTATTTTTTGATACACCTGCCAGTCCAACCAGGCGGTCAACTGCTAGAGGCGGACAAGTCGACATCCTTAATATTGGTAAAACCTCCGGATTCGATTTGAGCAAAGAAGTACTAACATCCGTGAGATTATTTGTGATTCGTAGAGTTGATTCAACATTGAGTGTGGTCGTGATACGTGTCTCTCGATATGCTGACGGTGCGAACTCCATGAACCAGCGGTTGTACATATCCACCGAACTGATGATATCGGCTTTCCATCGATCAGGTTTTGTGCGATTTATTCCTGATATGAGGGAGTCATTAGTCAATTCGTTGCTCGTTTATTCATTAGTTAAGGACTGGTTAAGCAAGGTTGTATAGAGATATTGTAGCATGTGTCTTCCTAACTTTCAAAGATTACTTCAATAAGATCCGTCAGCAAGATTTTGCCAATTTGCTGCCTGAACATTGGGAGCTAGTATCGTTATGGACATTATGGAACGGTGCCCGCATCTCATCGACCAGCTTGCATACCTAGCCGATGAAGGGCATTCAGTAGTTAATTGTTGTCCGCTAATCTGCGCCGCTATGCGAGCGGCTGTGCCTTACATCTTCGCGCTGTCGAATCTCCCCCGAAGCCTCTGGATATCCAAAATACTTAAACAGGAGTTAATGCAGCAAGAATCTGACATACAAAGTGGATAATCGTTGAGCATTCTCCGCAGACATTCCGGTAGTAAACCATTTCGCGCAATAACAGAACGCGCTTTGTGAGTATTGGTGGTAAAATCTTTGATAATCGCTAATATTCAATATACATCAACCTTTTGCACATAATTTTCAAAGGCATACTGGCATTTAAATGGTAAAGGCAATATCCATCATCCACGCAAAGCCAGTTGTAATACAGATCCTGCTTACACTAAAATGAGTAGCGAGATTCTGGATAGATATAAAGACATCTTCTGTAGACTGCACACAAATAAAAATGCACGTTTTGGTGTGGCTCCTCTTAAGCCTGTACTTCTGCTGGCAGTTATGGAGGAGATCAAACGGGGCAATATCCTCCACAATTTTATAGAGATAACACCAGAACTTGTGGCAACTTTTCGGGCATACTGGCGGATACTGGTTCCACCAGATACCTGGCAGGAGAGAATAGCCAACCCGTTCCGCTTCATGATGCATGAAGGCTTCTGGACATTGATTAAAGATGGCATTCCTGTCCCGCCAGAATCCCTGGGTGATACTGCGTCTATAATGCAGCTTCAAATAGA
>JAJZFJ010000073.1 GCA_021805395.1 bacterium | reverse complement strand
TACGGATAGAGGTCCACTTCTGCGAGTTGCAGTTCCCATAACTGCATTTGCCGGTAAAACCGTGGGCGTGTTATCCGCAACATACTCGCTGGATGATACATGGGATGCGATTGCGGAGACCCGGATAGGAAAAAGTGGATTTGCTCTGGTGAAAGACAGTAAAGGCCACGCGCTTGTTGATCCTCACCCAATTCCCAAAAACGCTGTTACCGCATCTGTAACACTTCCCTCCCTTGGATGGACTGTGGTAGCAGTAACTCCTATCCAGGAAGCCATGCAGCCAATTGTTGCTCTCCATAAGGTAATTGAAAACTCCGCATTGAAAGAACAGTTGATGACTGAGAAAGTTGCACAATCCCAGGGCAAAAATGCGGCTTTACAGCTTGCCCAGCAACTGAAGCTAATTGCACAGAAATCTAAAATACAGATGCAAAAGAAAGTGAAAGAGACCCTAAAAGGCATGCATTCGAGCGTCCTGAGGCAGGTTGCCCAGCAGCGTAAGCAGCTAAGCACGGAACTTAAACTTCAGAGTGCCATCTCCGCTGCCGAAACAAGTAACGAGATGGAGGTGGATGCAAGCTCGGCTTCCGCGCAAATGGAGAAGAAACTGAAGCCAGTGGCATCACTTGCTCTTTCCCGTGCAGATCACAGGCTGACTTACATGGCGATCCTCATCACTCTTCTCTCCTGCGCCGCCACAGCACTGGGAGCAGTGGTCACTGCAAACCGTATAGTTCGGCCGGTGGTCAAACTATCCAATGCCGCAGGTGCCATTGCGCGCGGAGAGCTTGACAATAGAGTTGACGAGATAGGTCCTGATGAAATTGCGGACCTGGCAAGAGCATTTAACATGATGGCTGCCTCACTGCAGAAGAGTCAGGGAGAGCTGCATGAAACAGAAGGTCAGCTGGTGCAGTCTGCGAAACTTGCTTCGCTGGGAACACTTTCAGCAGGGGTAGCGCATGAGCTCAACCAGCCGCTAGCAATCATACGAGGGTTGTCGCAACAACTCATGCAGGATAAAACACTGGATGCTGATGTGCTGGAAGATCTCTCTATCATCGAGGGTCAGACAGGGCGTATGGTCAAAATTGTAAAACATCTGCGTACGTTTTGTCGTGCTGGGCAGGCAGAATTTGACATTGTGGATGTTAACCAGACATTGCAAGACTGTTTCATTCTAATTGGTGCTCAACTCAAATCGCATAACGTGGAAGCAAAACTTCAGTTGTGTGAGGAGATTGTCAATGTGATGGGAGATGCGAATGAACTGGAGCAGGTTTTCATTAATCTGATAACCAATTCACGGGATGCGGTGGAAGGCAAAGAAGATGCTCTAATCAGCATACGCACCTGGATAGAACAGGACAAAGTCTATCTGGAATTTCATGACAATGGCACTGGAATACCTGAAGACAAGATTAACCGCATTTTTGACCCATTCTTTACCACAAAAGCGCCGGGTAAAGGCACGGGTTTAGGACTATCTATTAGCCACAGCATTTTGAAGCGGCACAATGCCAATATTTCTGCTGTCAACAGAAATGGAGCTACATTCACAATCTCCATTCCATTATATGTTGAAGAAACGGGTGAAAACAGGCTGGCAGCGTAGTTTCGAAACCTAATGATTCATTTATTCTGCCCTATAATTACCAGGGAACAGACCGATTGTTATCATAAAAACTGATGATATCCGGACGGACCCATAAAGCTCTAGAGGAAGATTGATAAGTATGTCAAAAATATTATTAGTAGATGATGAAGAGGGTATCCGCCTCATCCTTGGCAGACAGTTAAAACGTGCCGGCCATGAAGTTACTCAAGCTTCAGATGGAATGGAAGCGGTGGATCATCTGCAGCAGAGTGAGTTCGATCTGATCCTCTCAGATATGAACATGCCACGTCTTGATGGAATGGGATTATTGGCAAGAGCACTTGAGATTGCACCTGCTACTGAGTTTATTATCCTCACTGGACATGGAAATCTTGAAAATGCAGTGGAGGCTTTCAAAACAGGTAATGTATTTGACTATCTTCTAAAGCCTCTGGATGATATCACCCAGTTGAATGCAATTGTTGGAAGAGCTCTGGAACGCCGTTCTTTAAAAAGTGAAAATGAAAGGCTCATCGCCGAGCTGCAAGCCAGAATTAATGAACTTGAGGCAGCTAAAGACAGCCTTGCTAAACTGGCAGAACGAGATGGATTAACTGAGCTGCTCAACTATAGGGCAATTCATCAAAGATTGAATACGGCTATCAAGCAGTCTGAACTGGTTACTGTGGTACTTGTTGATCTGGATAGTTTCAAAATGATGAACGATACCTATGGCCATCCCACCGGAGATAAGGTACTGCAGCATGTAGCTGAACACCTGCGTGCAGCATGTCCCGTAAATGGTTTTGCTGGAAGATGTGGTGGCGACGAGTTTATGCTGGTTTTGCCAGACACCACAGGCGATACTGCCCTGGATATAAGTGAAAAGATTCGAGAGAATCTTCAGGCACACCCTTTCATTAATCCCGAAGGTACATCTCTTCCTATTCACATCTGTTTTGGAATAGCAAACTCTTCACAAACCGATCGCTCTGCCATATCACTGCTGGCAGCAGCCGATGGTGCTCTCTACGAAAGCAAGCATTCTGGTGGCGACACTGTTACCCTGCACATGGTTGCCAGAAATGAAGAGGACAACAGACCTACACACAACGCATATTCTGTGCTGGATGGTTTATTAACAGCTGTTGATAATAAAGACAGATACACTCGCCAGCACTCTGAGCATATGACTGGCTTTGCACTGCAGATTGCTCAGAAACTTGGACTTTCTGATCAGACATGTGAGATTGTACGTGTTGCTGGACTACTGCACGATGTAGGCAAAATTGGTGTTCCTGATGCGGTGCTTCGAAAGCCTGGCAAGTTAACGAATGAAGAGTATGAGATGATGAAAACACATGTCACACTCTCAACTGCCATCATCCATGGGCTGCCTCATCTTTCAGACATTATGGATGCTGTTTCCTATCACCATGAAAGATGGGACGGAAAGGGTTATCCCACAGGTAAAGCCGGTTTAGAAATACCACTTCTAGGCAGAATTATGGCTGTGGTTGATGCGGTCTCGGCTATGACACTGGACCGACCTTACAGGGCTGGTCTCGATATACAGATCGCTTTAAACGAGATTGAGAAGGGAGCAGGCACGCAGTTCGACCCGACCCTTGCGAAACTTTTTGTTGATGCAATGCGAGAACATATCGCATCCGATACAGCTTCCGAGAAGAAAGCTGCATAGAGAGGTACCAAATGAGTTCACGACGAATCAATGCAATCACCTCTGCACTACTTATGGTTATTTATACACAAGCATTAGCAGATACAAATCACAAGCAGGCTCGAGATCTCTCTGTGGATAGTGAGATGCTGTTTGCTTCGGGACAAACAGTCTCCACAGCAACACGAACCGGTCAGTCAGTAGCAGATTCGCCCTCGGCGGTCACAATAATTACTGCTGCAGATATTCGCAAAACAGGTGCCACCAGCATCATTGATGTTTTGAGATATGTGCCTGGTCTGGATGTCTCCGAGCAAAATAATGGGGTCACTAATGTATCCATTAGAGGCTTCAACCAGCAGTTCTCCAATTCACTGCTTGTTATGGTGGATGGACGCCCAGTATACAACGACCTTTTCGGAGGTGTTTTTTGGGATTCACTGCCTGTGATGCTCTCACAGATAGCCAGAATAGAAATTGTCAGGGGACCTGGCTCGGCACTCTACGGCGCTGATGCTTTTGAAGGTGTAATCAATATCATCACTAAAAATTCCAAGCAGCTTGCCAAGGCTGATAAGCTGCATGTTATGTTTATGCAAGGAACGCACCGATTCAGTAATGATGAGATGTTACTATCTGGAGCAACGAAGCATGGTTCCTCAATTTCTCTGGGAGTTCAATACGATGCTTCGGAAGGGTATGGTAGTCCAACTGGTGTGCATGACAGGTCTCAGGCACCATTATTAACTCTTGATGCACAAACACCTATCAACCATGGATCATCTATCAGGTTTCAGGCTGGACATACTGATACTCTTCAGGATTTCTATCAACAGCTATATCTGGGTGATTCTACTTTCCATAGTAATTATGCAGAACTTACATATTCGGAAACAGGAAAAAACAGCCCTGTCTCATCTAACGTAAGTTACACGACTATTTCTCAGACTTCAGGAGATGTGAACTATGGAAAAGTTGGCACACTGGATGCTGATATCCACCAGCAAAGAAATATCTCTAAACGGAGCACAATAGTGTATGGAGTGGATGATCACTATATCAAGGCAAACGCTGCAGCCACTTCACCGAACATAAATTATAGAAACAATGTTGGCGTCTACTTACAGGATGAAACCCACTTCCATGCCGGTTATACACTGTTTGCAGGTTTGAGATACGATTCAAACTCCCAGTATGGTTCAGACTTCACTCCTAGGATTAGCCTTGTAAAACATTTGCCACATAAGCAGACTGTACGATTATCTTACAGTAATGCATTTCAGGCACCCACAATTATTGATTCGTATGTGAATGCCCAGGTGGCTTTAGCTCCAGGATTAAATGCAGCTGTTACAGGAAATACTAAAATTACACCCCAAACAATCAACAGTTTCGAGCTCGGGTGGCATCAATCCATCCACAGAGGTTACAGGGGAGTTAACCTTTTCTACAACACCATCAATAATTTCATTGGAGCTTCTGCAACCGGATTGCAGCCGTCCCCTCCATTTCCGCCGGATACACCTTCAAGTTTCTCATATACAAACCAGGGAAACACGTCTGCTTATGGCATTGAATTTGAGGGAGCAAGCTGGCTGAGTTATTCACTGGAAGCAATCTATAACTACTCCTATGAGTGCCCGCATCAGCCAGCACTTTCTCAAATTTCCACCATTACTCCCATGCATATGGCAAATCTGGAACTGGATGACAGGCTGGGAACACGCTGGGACCTTTTCCTTGGATCTCATGTGGTGGGTGCACAGAGTAATGGTGCGGGTGCAGTCAACAGCGTTCCAGCTTACTTCAGTGAGGATTTGAGAGTGGCGTATCATCTTTCAGATGCTGGCCACCCGTGGACAGTCTCATTCATAGTTCAGAATCTGTTTGGTGGAAACCATCTTGAATATCCTGTAGGAGTTTCTACAGGGCTTCCTCCTCAAACGGACCGTCAGCCAACTACGTTTTATGTGAGCCTTAGTGGAGGTTTTTAATTCCCGGCTAACATGGGAAATAACATGCAAAAAGGCAGGGGGAGCATCCAAGCTTCCCCTGCCTTTTTAGTTTATTGAAGTCTCTGATGATAAGACAGTAAAGATACCCAACTACTTCTTCCTGCTAAACATCCTTCCCACTCTCTGTTTACTGTTCGTTATAAACTGTGCAAAATCATCCATGATCGAGTAGATAACGGGTGTAGCCAGCAGTGTAAGTATAAGAGATAGTGACTGGCCACCTATGACTGTGTAGCCTATGTCTTTATCTGTTGCAGCACCAGTTCCAGATGCTAACGCCAACGGTATGAGGCCTGCAATGAACGCAATGGAAGTCATCAGAATAGGACGCAGCCTATCTCTGTTAGCCTGCACTATTGCGTCAAAGCGGTTCATACCCTCCGCCCGAAGCTGATTGGTGTGGTCCACCTGGAGAATACCGTTTTTCTTGACAACTCCAAAGAGCACCAGGATACCAAGGATACTGAATATATCCAGCGATCGGCCAAAGATCCAAACCGATATGAAAGCAAAAGGTGCAGTAAGCGGCAATGCTGTCATAATCGTGAATGGATGTATCCATGATTCAAACTGTGCGGCTAACACCAGATACATGAAGATGAGCGCCAGTGCAAAGGCTGTTATGAAATCCACAAAAGCCTGAACCAGCTGTTTTGAGTTTCCAAATGGTACGAGCTTATAACCAGGCGCCATGTGTAATCCCTGGATTATCTGGCCGAGCTGTGAAGACACAGCAGCTTGTGAAGCTCCTGGAAGTACATTACACTCTATGAGCACATTGTTTTGCTGGTTCAGTCTGCTCACCAGTGATGGCCCCAGGGAAGGAACTAGAGTAACAACCTGGCTCAACAGCACTGTACCTCCCAGTGAGGATGGCACTGACATCTGCTCTAGTGCCTGAGCACTATCCCTGTATGGCAGATTTGCACGAAGATGAACCTCATACTGCTCACCAGCTTCGTCATAATCGGTGACATGGAGACCCTGTACCATAATCCCCAAAGTGCTTGCGATATTCTGAACAGAAACACCTAGATCAGCCGCTTTTTGCCTGTTGATATGTACATTAAGTTCAGGCTGCCCTAGAATCAGGGATGTGTCTGCATCCACAACACCAGGAACTTTTTTGAGCTGTACAAGAGCTTTCTGGGCATAGAGCGCAAGCTGATTGATGTCTGGTCCATCCAGTGAATAGATAACTGTAAACTGAGGAGCACCTGTTGAAATGGCAGAAACGGGGCCGATGTTGGTGTGAAGGTTGCCAAACTGAGGCATGATCTTGTTTCTTACCATCGCCATAACATCATCTTGTGAGTAGTTATCTTTACGCTTGCTCACATCCACCATCTCAACAAAAATTGTTGAGATATTCTCAGTCTGCTGTATGTTATCTCCAATGGTCTGCACAGTGTAACTTACATCCGGGAGTTTTCTTATTGCAGCAGCAATTCGGTCTCCCAATGCCTGCGTGGAGACTAGGCTCGTTCCCTCTGGAGCACGCACCTGAACCTGGAACTGAGAAGTATCGTCATCGGGCAGGAAGTTCTTGGGAACCTGTGCAATTACGAAAGGTGTGGTGAGAATAACTCCAATACAAACCAGTACTACTACCCACCTGTGACGCAGGCACCATTTCAATGCAACGGTATATGTGGTATCCAGATACCTGAAAAAGCCTCGTTCTTTGGAGCCAGAATGCGTGGTGACATGCATCTGAGCAGACTCCCCACCACCATCAAATCCCATTCCCGGTGGCATGCCCTCCCGCGATGTGCGGGGATCAGCTGTAAAGGTTGGTTTAATCCATCTGGAAGCCAGCATAGGAGTCAAGCTGAAAGATACAAGCAGGGAGACAATTATAGCAAATGCCATTGTCAATCCAAAAGAGTTAAGAAACCTTCCCACAATTCCAGACATAAACGCCACAGGAAGAAAGATGACCACAAGTGACAGAGTGGTGGCAAGAACTGCCAGACCAATCTCCCTTGTAGCCTGAATGGCAGCTTCAAATGGAAGCATGCCCTTCTCTTCAATAAACCTGTATATGTTCTCCAGAACAACGATGGCATCGTCAATCACAATACCAACGGCAAGGGTTAAGCCCAAAAGCGTAAGGGTATTTAGGGTAAATCCTAGAGCATAGATGAGAGTAAACGTACTCACAATGGATGCAGGAATGGCAATTCCAGAGATGAGAGTGGTGCGCCAGTTCCACAAGAATATCAAAACCACCAGAGCAGCCAGAATACTGCCCACAATGAGGTGCTGTTTAATTGTGTCTACATCATGAACAATAAAAGTGGCCTGATTTTCAACCGTTGTCAGCTTGTAGCCCGGAGGCAGAATGGCTTTAAGCGTTTTAAGTTCATCGGTAATTGCGGCAATGGTCGCAACTGTATTCTGGCCGGACTGCTTGCGAATGGAGAGTAAAACCGTCGGGACCCCATCCACATCCGCTTCTGTAGTTGCCTCAGCTTCTCCGTCGTGAACTTCACCCACATCAGAGATGCGAATGAAAGCACCATTTCTTTGGGCAATCACTATCTGACCAAACTGTTCGGGTGAACTTACCCTTCCATTCACCTGGAGGGTAATTTTAGTATCACCCTCATTCACCTGACCTCCAGGCGACTCCAGGTTCTGGGATTCGAGCGCATTCTGAACATCAACTGCAGTGAGGTTATACTCTCTGAGCTTATATGGATCCAGATAGATGTTAATCTGCCTTTGACGGTCACCAAGAAGAGTTACCTGCCCAACCCCCGAAATGGACTCAATATCCTGTATGAGAACCTGGTTTGCATATGTACTGATATTCCGGATAGTATCTGGTGCAGAAACTGCGATCTCCATGATAGGTGCTGAGCTGGTGTCTACACGGTTCACAATTGGAGCTTTTATGTCGGTAGGAAGCTTGGGGACCTCCTGGTTGACTGCTTCCTGCACCTGCTCTTCCGCTACGTTAATGTCTTTGTCCAGATGAAACTGAATTGTGATAACACCAAAGTTCTGATATGAATTGGAGGTGAGGGTATCAATTCCATCGATCGTGTTTACACTCTGTTCAAGCTTCTGAATAACATTGGTCTCCATCTGCTGTGGAGATGCACCATCTTCTTCAACGCTTACTGTAACAATAGGAAAGTCGACATTTGGAAACTGATCCAGACCAATGCGGGAGTAACAAAAGAGACCTGTAATAACAAGTGCAAGGATAAGAACCGTAGCGAAAACGGGACGACGGACACACACCTCTGCTAATTTTTGCATAGCCTGATCTCCAAATATCTGCACACGGTGGATAATCTGTGTTCATTCATATTAGTTTGAAACACAAAGATGTTAGAAACTAATAGGATGGGGTTATATACGAACCGAACTGATTTGATGTTTCTCTAAATTTCATACTTTTCATACATAATCATACATCTCATCAATTTGATTAAGGAAAAACAGTATATTTACAGCTGTTAGAGAACTATAATCAGGCAAATAGCTTGGCATAGAGCTGGTTTTGATCAGCCAGCATCTGTTTGTAAGTGTTGTGTTTCTCAGGGTCTGGATGAAAGGTCGTTCCCCGTTCAGAGGAGTCTATAGCCTTTGGAAACTTACCGGTTAACAGATAGTGAGCAAGCAGGGCTGCACCTCTGCTGCTGGCTTCTGGCTCCATGGCCAGTGTAATTGGCTTGCCGATGGCATCGGTAAATATCTGCGTCCAGGCTGGAGAGTGGATGAGCGCTCCACCAGAAGCATCAATCTCCCTGATATGTGGGAATGCTGAGAACAGCCGAGATGCCCCTTCAGCAAAACGAAGTGCTATTGCCTCCATGGTGGCATGCGCAATGTCTACAGGGCTGGTGTTCAGATTCATCCCCATCATTACCGTTTTAGATGCCGGGTTCCATCCCACGCTTCTCTCACCTGCCATGAACGGTAAAAATGTAAGGCCATGCTGACCTGGAGATCGCTTGGCCAGCTCCTGTTCCAGTGAAGTGTCCGAAGGAAGTTGAAGTGTGCTGGCAAGCCACTGGTGAACATTGCCTCCGTCGCTAAATGCCGCACCCATAAGGGGCATGGTGGAAGTTACCCGATACAGCCATAACCCGTCTGGTCGATGTTTATTTTTCATGGCGGCACTATCCTCAGAGCATAAAACTCTAAGGGCACCTGATGTTCCCAGGCTGAGTGCCATTTTTCCAGTAGAATGGCATCCACTGCCAATATTGGCACATGCTCCATCGCCTATTGCTGGGAAAAATGGTACTCCCTTGAGTGCCGGCCATCTCTTAACGTAGCTGTCTTTGAGGTTATCAAAATGGGTCGCATCTGAAGCTACATTGGGAAATCTGCTGAGAGATAACTTTAAGGTATCCATCAGCTCTTCATCCCATTTCATGCCAAGCAAACTCAGCCCTGTACCAGATAACATAGAGTGAGATATCACCCTGGCTTCAGGTCCAAACCACCTGTCAAACAGAAACTCTCCTGGCGACACCCACATATCTACTGCCTTGAAGACTTCGGCATTAGAATCTGCAAGCCATCTCAGGCGCGCTGGATAGTAGGAGGAATGTAGTGTGCAGCCAGTCTGTTGAGCGATTAAGCTTACATCTAGCTCTTCCCGCAATGAGATAGCAGCAGCGGCTGAACGGGTGTCTGCCCAGGTATAGAGAGGGGTGAGAGGCTTGCCTGTCTTATCGATACCGCACATTGAGTGCCAGAAAGATGAGATTCCTACTGCATCGATTTTCCGATTTCCAAGCTTTGCCATCACATTGTCGATGCACTCTTCAACATGTTTAGCCAGCTCATTACAGGCTATTTCCACTCCGCCGTCGGATGTGGTATGCATCTTGTAGGCAGACTGAAAATGGACATCCTTCTCCTCATGAAACTCCTCATCCCATAGCATGGCGCGGGATGAGGAGGTTCCAATATCAAGTGAGAGGATGTATGCCATTCTTTATACCGAGGCTGCCTCAGACGATCTCAGTCGGGTCTGCTGTTTTCTCTCTCTCAAGTATGAGAAAAATTCACCGCCTTCACGCAGTCGTCTAACCATCATCTGTCGATCCTGCATCATTTCGGCAACAATAGATCCAATCTTCTTTGGCCGGAAATAAAACTCTCGATACATACGTTCAACAGAATCTTCGATCTGTGCTGGGGACATATTATCATACTGAAGACTGGATACCTGAATTCCGCTGCTTGAGATGAGTGCATCCCGGGAGAACCAGTTGTTTGCTACAGCCTGGTCATACAGCTCAGTGCCAGGATAGGGCGCAGCGATGGATACCTGAATGGTATGAGGATCCAGCTCCTTCGCAAAGCGAATGGTCTCTTCCACTGTTTCTGGAGTCTCCACAGGCAAACCTATGATGAATGTACCGTGCACCTTGATGCCCAGCTTTTTGCAGTTGGCCATAAACTCGCGAGCCATCTCAAGCTTGATGCCTTTTTTGATGCGATTGAGAATCTGCTGATTGCCAGATTCGAAGCCCACGAGTAGTAATCGCAAACCGTTATCTCTCAGCTCTTTGAGAGTCTCATACTTCACATGTGCTCTTGCATTGCAGCTCCATGTGAGGTTTAATCTCTTCATGTGCTTACTGATCTCAATTGCTCTCTGTTCATTGATGGTGAAAGTATCGTCATCGAACATGTATTCACGCACTTTGTCACCCCAGATGGCTTTTGCCTCTTCCAGCTCCCTGCCCACAACCTCAGGACTCTTGGTTCTGTACTGATGCCCTCCAATAGTCTGTGGCCATAGACAGAATGTGCACTTTGCAGGGCAGCCACGGCCAGTGTAGAAGCTCACATAAGGGTGTAACAGATAGCCAATGAAGTATTTTGTGATATCCAGGTTCTGTGCATAGGTTGGGAAGACAGAGGGCATTGCATCCCAATCTGCAATCAATGCCCGGTCAGGTGTTCTCTGAAGATCTCCATTGCTGTCTCTCCAGGAGAGCCCGGTGATCTGATCCCAGGGTTTGCCTTCGGCTAACTCTTTGCAGGTATAGTCGAATTCATGCCTGCATACAAAATCGATGACAGGGTTATCAGCAAGCGTTTTTTCTGGCAAAACAGCAACGTGTGCACCAATAAATCCAACTTTTACGGCTGGATTTTGTTCTTTAATTCTGCGGGCACACTCCACATCGTTTGCCAGTGAAGGTGTGCTGGTATGCATTATAACCAGCTCATAGCCTTTTGCTTCTGTTAAAACATCTTCCACTGTCTGATGGTGAGGGGCTGCATCAATTAATTTACTACCAGGCACAAGAGCGGCTGGTTGAGCGAGCCAGGTGGGAAACCAGTAAGAGGTAATCTCTCTCTTAGCCTGATAACGGGATCCTGCACCACCATCAAAACCATCAAATGAGGGAGGACTTAAAAACAGCGTCTTCTTCAAATTTCTCATCTCCATACCTGCACACACGGCATCTGTGCACACAAATATAATCTTACATTACCTTATGAGTATACCTCACAGGCAGTTTTAATACAGGGTAAGTGACAAGACCAAACGTAAATAACCCAGAAGCACTGTGGAATAGCTATCTCACTCCCCTCGTTTTAAACTACCCACAAATCCCGCCTAACTCAACATCCTCGCAGCGTCCGAAGCGAGGCTCGGTGCTTTACACCCCTAGCCGAGGAATTCAATCCGCAGGCATCTGATAGGTTTACCCACGCCCGCAAGTCTCCACGCACATGACACGTCCGGTTAAAACCCATACGCCTGCCAGCGCCGTACCGCTCAGCTACTACGCCTGATTGGTTTGCCTGTGCGCCTCTGGGCACCGCGCAGCACAGCTGCTACTGCCTCTCACCTGGCCCGCGCACCTGGCGGCACCGCTCTGCTCAGTAACTATACTCCTCCACTTGCGCCTGCAGTCATACAGAAAGTTTACCGTACCTGCGCCCGATTCCTTTCAACCGCGAAAGCCGTTGCCCGCCCTCCGCATCCCATCTGGACTAAGCCATACAGCTTATTGTTTATCTTCTATCACATGGTTTGCTCCCGCTACTGGACGCATTAAAGTCTGTGGGATATGACTATTGTCCTGGTTGATTAACATAAGGAGATCATTGCCAGAGAGGTCGTTATTTAGTCTGCGTTGCAGAATCTGGATAGCGCGCTCAAACTCATTCTTGTAACAGGAATCTTTGTATACAGGAGATCTTTGAAGCATCTTAACTGTAGTACTATCTCCCAGGACGCATTGTAGGCATAACGCAGAAGAGATTAACTGATTACGATCTACGGGTGAAATGGCATACCGTTTTAATATTTCAGATACAGATCGATTCCTAACCGACTTGAGCATATATTGACGATAATAAAAGTCGTTCATCAAAATCATTTCAAGATATTTCTTCAGCTGCGTAATGTCAGAAGCATTTAATTCATTTGTAAGCGTCAAAAAGTACCCACATACTCCCCTATCAGAACAGCTGTCATACTTAATTTAATCGCGGTTGGGGAGTATGGTCTTACATTTGCTCTGCATTGTTTCAGACCAGGGCATTAGTTCAGCAATAGAGTTAGCATCTGAAGTTTTGATATTGGGCAGCATGTCAAAGGCATTTTTGAGATATTCATATGGGTTCAGACCATTTTCTTTGGCTGTTTCAATGATGCTGTAGTAAATGGCAGATGCTTCAGCACCTTCAGGAGTATTAGCAAACAGCCAGTTCTTGCGGCCAATCACAAAGTTTTTGATAGATCTTTCAGCTCTATTGTTATCTATTTCAAGCCTGCCATCCTGA
>JAJZFJ010000279.1 GCA_021805395.1 bacterium | reverse complement strand
GTGCCCCTACAGCGATCTCGACGTCGTGCTCCTGCATCGGGGCCACCGCGACATCAAGGCCGTGGCCGACGCCATCTGGTCCCCCGTCTGGGACGAGGGCGGGTCATGGACCTATGTCCTGGGCACCGACGCGGTCGGGCGGGATATGCTGTCGCGCCTGATGTATGGGGCGAGGGTGTCGCTGGGAGTAGCTCTGGTTGCGGTGACTATTGAGATCTGCATCGGGCTGCCATTCGGACTGGCGGCCGGCTTCTATGGACGGTTCACGGATACGGTGCTGATGAGGTTTACAGACGGCATGTTTGCTTTCCCGGACATACTGCTGGCAATACTGCTGCGTGCGGCGATTGCACCACCCTCAGGCCAGCCGCTTCCACCTACGCTCAATATCGCCACCCTGTTCCTTGCTCTGGGCGTGGTACAGTGGCCGTCGCTGGCACGACTGGTGAGGGGGCAGGCCATGTCGCTGCGAGACAGGGAGTTTGTGGATGCGGCAAGGGTCTCTGGCATGAGAAATGGTGCCATTATTCGCAGGCATATTCTTCCCAATCTGGCTGGCCCTGTTGTAGTACAGATAACCCAGGATCTCGCAGGGGTAATTCTAGCCGAAGCCACACTCTCATTTCTGGGCCTTGGCGTCCTTCCTCCATACCCCAGCTGGGGGTATATGATATACGATGCACTCCCCCAGATGCAGGCACACCCCATACTCCTCCTCGCCCCGGGCATACTGCTGGCACTCACAGTGATGGCATTCAACTTTCTTGGTGATGGGCTTTCTGACTATATGGATCCAAAACGGAATCAGCGAGGCCAGAACTGATCCCATGCCTGCCAGAACGTCTCCGCTTTGGACTGAATTAGGCGGGGGTTCACTATCTCCACACCTTGCTTGCCCATAAAATCATTTGCTCTGTCAGAGGTCGCCAGCTCAACTTCAAAGGTAACAGGATGTCCAAACTCAAGGGGATCTGGCCAGTTGCGTGCTGAAAGTGCACTATAGGTGCCAGCTTCAATCAGCGAACATGCGTCGGCTGCAGCAAGATGCCGTGCACTAAACCTGCCAAGCCCCTCTTTCACCGATGCTGTCACACACTTATCGCCAAGCAGCGCTTTCACCTCCCGGCAGGTAGATGCATCGCCGGAAGCAAACACGCACGGAGTTTTGAAATCCCCGCAGATGGCGGCAATTATCCCCGACTCGCCCACGAGCGTGCCGTTAATCCTGGCGTTGTACCAGCCCTGACTGGAGACGGTGTGGCAAAGGATGCCGTCTGGAGTTCCAGCCATGGCATGTGCACCGAGAAAGAGTGCTGCATCGCATCCCTGCTGGAGAGGCGCGATGTACCGTGCCCATGGGTACCCTAGCACATACTCTGCTCCACTTTCCAGCTGCTCAGGAATGAGGCTTTTGAAATTCCACGGGCCACCGGCACCATGCCCATCCACCACCACAATCTCGGTCGCACCAGCCCTACGACAGCCTCTCACAGCAGCATTCACCTCCTGTGTATAAAGCCGCCTTCCTTCCTCATACATTGGAGCTCCGCCATTCACCTGATCCCACACCGATATCCCGGCAACCCCTTCCATATCACACCATATCATCACTCTCATGTTATGTGCCTCAGTTCAGTCTATTATTGCTTATGTGTAGATTTACACAGAGACATATCCCAATCCTCTAAAATAAAAGCCCCCTCAATGTTGAGGAGGCTTTTGGTTCATGAAATTACAATGAGTTAGTCGATATCCTGAATACTTACAGGATGCTCTTCCACTTCTTCAGTTTGCCAGTTGTCGCAGTCCAGGCGTTTGCAGTGCAGCATACGCCTGCTTACACCGTTAGTCATCTCTACAGTAGCAATACTGGCATGCCTGCACGAGAGACAGATTGATGGTTCTAACAATTTAACTATTCTTAATCTTGAATCTTCATTATTCATTATGATAATCCCTTAAATGCATCTTTACCATTGCCATCCTTGCAATTCGTTAAAGCCAACATCCCCTTCACAACATCCCCTCCCACCCCCTGTAAGACGCCTTGTATATGGCATACTGCTTCCACAACTGAGAGGGACCGGTTCCACTTCAAACCTGGCCGTGTTCGATTAATGGCTGTTCCCTGTTCTGGAGTTACAACCATATCAACCCGACCATAGTGTTTGCCGCATGATTCAATCACGTCATCCACAGTTTTCCACCAGGATGGATCTGCCAATGGAAGTGCAACAGCCTGCTGAAAATTTAATATGAGATCGAAATGTGCAGATTTCCCTAAAGTTTGAACTGTGTTAACCATACTTCTCTGAAGAGCTTCACACCATTCTCCACACAATACCAAAATGGGTATGCCACTGTGGACCTGTATTTGCAAATCAGCTGCACTTCTTCGTTCCATTGTACTTGCCGCCCTTTCAGATAGAATCACTGGCGGTAATTATCGGTGAAACAGAAAATAAATAGAGATTGGATATTTAGAATATGAAAAGTTCGCACGATATAAATGAAATGCAACAATAATCGTCACAGTGTTGTCAGAGAATGCGTAATTGTTAGTAGAGGTGAATAACGGTGCAATACAATCACTGTTTACGTAGATATCAGCACAACAAGATACCTGGCAGTTTCACTTTTAACCCCATCCAGCAATTTGTTCCTGTTGCCGGATACTTACTGCCATGCCTGCTCTATCTCAATGCTCCTCAATACTGTCATGCCCAAACAGTTGCCAGTGTGGTAAATCAGTTACAGTCTCCCACAGTCACCGCCGGAGCAACATTACCTTCCTTTTCTACGGCCGGCACTGCCACTTCACTCACTACCGATGTGTTTACAGGACAGGGAAACACCGGTCCCTTCCTACTGAGCTGGCAAAACATTACCCCAGGAAGTGATATAGTGATTGACCAGGGTGCCACTCTGCTGCCTGAGAAAGACTATAAGCTGGATCCATATACAGGAGTACTCACCCTCACCTCACCTCTGCCGTCTGGCGTACTGATGCGTGTATCCTATCAGTTGCAACGAGGCTCAAAACAGAGGGAAATGGCCCTCAATGGTCTGCCTGTCGCTCTCAGTCTCTGGAAGTCTGGCAATACCCAAATAAGTTTGAACTCTCAATTGCAGCCTTCCTCAAATCCTGATAACTCTCCCTCCGTGCAAAATGCACTGCTGGATGTCCAGACATCAAACACATTCATACCTGGCTCCAGTCTTCAGCTCCACCTTCTGTCCGCGGTCAATAAATCCAGCTGGCAGTCTGGAGGGGCACTTTCCGCGCTGGAGAATACAGCTACTACGTATGGCAGTCTGAAGCTGGCATACACACGTGCCGGAAGTCTTTTGGCGGAGAAGGTGCCAGGTCTCACCGCAGGGCAGGAGCAGGAGCTTGCTCAAGTTGCAATCACGCCTTCCCGCAAGATGACTCTCACTCTGATGGCTGAACAGACAAGGCAGCTCCTGCCATCCACGTCGTCAAATGCAGGAGATGTGTATGGAAATCAGACAAGTACTACAAACTCCAGTTTTGCCTACTCATTGCCAACAGGCGGCACTATAAACGCTACGCGAAACACCACTATGGTGCAGGGAACCGCAAACACCCACAGCATTCAGGTGCAGGATACAGCAAAGTTACAACAAAATCTACCGGGTAAGACCGTTGTTACCGCTGCATATACCGACAACACAAGTAACAGCACAGGCACATATGTCAAAAGTGCCACAAACAGTATCAATTTAACCAGCAATCCAGATTCACACATATCAATTACAGGTTCACTTCAGAATCAAACGGGTACCAATGCTGGATCGCAGCAGGATCTGGCATTGAAATTTATCCCTGTACCCACGATATCTGGTTTAGCGATTCAACTTTCTCAAAATGTCACTAAATCGTTGTCTGGATCGCTGCAAACGCGTGATGTTTCACTAACTGCACCTCTTCTTGCAAACAAGGTTAAGTTCTCCGGTGATTTAAGCCAGCAGACCGGAAATGGTATTAAACAGACTACAGGAACTCTCAATCTAAACGGTGCTCCGAATAAAGCGGTTGCTTTTAACAGCCAGATACAGTTGAGAAGCGGGGATGCTGCACCAGGTATCACACAGCAAGCGTTGAATACCTATGCCATGAACCTCAGCCTGAAACCATCCAGCCTGTTCCAGATGTCAGGTGGATATACGCGTAATCCAGTAGTGAACGGAATCGCCATCAGCGGAGAACAGGACAATCTCAGTTTCCAGTCTAATCTGGGTTTGAAAGGTCTGAGTTCGGGGTTTGTTCTGGAAAGAGATGTTACCGATCCAAGTTCGGGCAATTCAAACAGCGCTGCCACAAATCAGACTTTGGGAACCTTTAGTCTCAGTGACACCCCTTCAAAACAGATAAATATCACTGGTTCAGCACAGGTGCACTGGAATTCCAGTTCACCCACCACTCCTGCCCCGCTGAATACATATACAGTTAACCTGAATGCAACTCCTAACAAAGTCATCCAGTTAAATGGAAACTATGCCAAAAACCCTGTGGTCAATGGCAATCCTGTGCCGGTGCAGCAAGGCGGAGTAAACATGCAGGCAAAACTTGGAACTGTCAGTTTAACCACCGGTGTACAGCTATCACAAAATCTGGCGCCGACTACTTCCACAACCACACCAGGAGCCAATGCAGCATTAACAACTGGCAGTCTCGGATTAACAGCCTCACTGTTAAAAGGAGTGGATGTGAATGGGCAGCTTCAGATGCACTGGGCAGATTCCTCCATGCCAAAATCCAGCCTGATACCGGACACATATGCGCTGAATTTAAGCCTTAAGCCTGCTCCTGTTTTCTCACTTACAGGTGGGATTTCAAAAAATCCAATCGTAAATGGAGTTACTCAGGTTGGCCAGCAGGAGAACGTGAATCTGTCGGCTAATGTCGGCACATTAAGCCTCACAACTGGCGTTGCTGTCACAAGTGGACTGGGGATAAACGGCACCTCAGATACCGACAACTTTGGATTGTCACTGCATATAACTCCATACGATTGTCTTACTGCTGGCATGGAAGGGCAGAATGTATTCTTCAGCGATTTAGCAGGCAGCAGGACGTACAAGTTTGGGTTCACACATACACTAGGGTCCATTTTCACGCTCTCACTGGCTGCCACAATGTCTCAAAACACACTACTGCAAACCGGTAACAACCAGCCGGATTATGGTGCCCAGCTGCAGTTAGGGCTGCATTTCTAAGTTCTAGGCAATCCAGCCACAATGAAAGCTTTCGCATGGAGTCTCCATCCAGGAGCTCAGACGCTATGCTTCATAATTTAACTCTCAGTTCGCAAATCTCATCCAATATTCCTGGGTACAACCACTACTGCATATTTCAGACTTGAATGGCTTGGAGGAATCGAGAGCAGTATTGGTGAAACATTGGAAATAGTAATTAGTAGGAGTGAGGAAGAACTCACCATGGAGGTAACAAATGGTTCGTAGTCGTTTCATCTTGGCACTCGCCCTTGCAATACCCATCACAGCTTCAGCAGATCCAGGTTCATTCTATTTACACAATGGGGATAGAGTGGTTTTCTATGGAGACAGTATCACTGAACAGCATCTATACACGAATGATATAGAAACATATGTAGCGACCAGGTTTCCTAAACTAAATGTACTGTTCTGGAACTCTGGCGTTGGCGGAGACAGGGTTAGTGGAGGATGGGCTGGCGCAATAGATTTACGAATCAAAAGAGATATACTCCCATTCAGACCTAACATAATGACCTGCATGCTGGGAATGAACGATGCTGGTTACCGCCCATTCGACCAGTCGCTGTTTAATAGCTACACTACGGGGTATCAGCATCTACTGACAACAGTTAAAAATGACTTACCAAACATCCAGTACACACTCATACAGCCTTCGCCGTACGATGATGTAAACTATCCTCTTAACTTTCCTGGCGGATACAATGCAGTATTAATAAAATATGCGGATGAAGTAAAGGTACTGGCCAAGCAGTACAATGCACTCTGCTCCAACTTTAATAGTCCAATGGTAGCCATGCTTGAGAAGGCAAAATCCATAGATCCCACACTTGCAGCACAAATTATTCCCGGCAGAATACATCCCTCCCCAGCAGGGCATCTCATCATGGCTGAACAGCTCCTGGAAACATGGAATGCTCCTGCTCTGGTAGCATCTGTAAGAATCAATGCTGACACAGGAACGATTCATACAGAAAACTCTACAGTCTCAAACTATAAGGACACAGCAGGAGTTATCTCCTGGACTGAGACTGATGGATCACTTCCCTACCCACTGGATCTTAAGGACAAGGTAACTCAGCTAGTATTAAAAAGCTCAGATTTTGTAGAAAAGCTTGATCAGGAACCACTCACTGTATCAGGATTAACTGCTACAAGTTACACATTGTCGATTGACGGAAAATCAGTTGGGACTTTCACAAGCATGGATCTGGCTTCTGGAGTGAACCTAGCGACCATTGAAACTCCTATGCTCGATCAGGCTGAAACTGTTCAGGGTCTCACAGATACACACAACAATGTGAGAACAATTGCATGGAGAAATCTTCAAATTCCTCTGCAAAATGACACAACAGTCGCTGGTCCGTTAAATAACTCCCTGAAATCTCTCAATAAGCTGGATGAAAGCTTACAGGCAGAAAGAAGCCAAAAAGCTATACCAGTACAGCATACCTTCACACTCACCCCTGCCTGAGGAGACTTATGCGCAAAATACCGCGCTTGAACATTGGCATATTTCTGATTAGCATCCTCCTGTTATCAACGGGAGGATGCGGTGGTTCAAAGTATGTAATACCGACTGCTCATCTTACACCGGCACAATTAAGTGATTTCGAACACACATCTTTCACCGGGAAATGGGGAGGCGCCTTTGTGGATGCCACTATCTCAGATCCCCGCACATTCAACCCCATCACAACAAAAGAATCATCTAGTTCAGTTGCATGGGGACCACTATTCACCGGGCTCATCGCAAGAAACCCGCTCACACTGAAGATTGAACCAGAGTTGGCCAAAAGATGGACGCAATCCGCCAATGGACTAGTGTGGACTTTTTATCTGCGTAGAGGACTGCTATGGTCTGATGGGCAGCCTCTCACCGCCCACGATGTTGTGTTTACCCTGGATGTGATCTTCGATACTACAATTGCAACGACTCTCAGAACAGGCATGCTGGTGAATGGTCAGCCATGGAAAGTTGCAGCCATAAACAGCACAACTGTTCAGATAACTCTGCCATCACAGTTCGGATCTTTCTTAACCGTTGTTGGCGTTCCTATTGTGCCAGCACATATTTTGGAGCCTCTCTGGAAGCATGGAAAGTTCAACTCTGCATGGGGAGTAAACACTCCTGTAAGCAACCTTGTTGGCAACGGTCCATTCTGTCTTGCTCACTACAGTCCTGGAGCAAGTTTAACCTATGTACGTAATCCGTACTACTGGAAGCTGGCTAAGAATGGCAGGCAGCTGCCGTTTTTAAAAGGTGGTGTGATAGAGATAGTACCAAATGAAAATACCGAGATTCTAAAGTTTATCGCCAGAGAAACAGATTGGGTTTCCATTCGCCCAGAGGATTGGGAGGTTCTCGAGAATCTGAGGCGCACTAATAATTTTTCACTTTACAATCTTGGACCAACCTGGGCAACTGGTTTTATAGAGTTCAATATGAATAGTGATGACCATAATTTGCCTGCATGGAAAAGAAAGATTTTCTCCAACAAAATCTTCCGGCAAGCTATCTCATTCGCGCTAAATCGAAAACTCATGGCTTCCACCGTACTGCGCGGATTTGGTCAGCCGTTATATGGTTATATCCCCCCCGCAAACAAGCTATTCTATAATCCTAAAATTCCTACTTATCCTTACAATCCGGCCAAGTCAATTGAACTTCTTAAATCAATTGGTCTAACATTCCACAACGGCGTTCTAGAGGACGCACAGGGCAATGCAGTTCAATTCACTCTCACAACCAACTCTGGAAACAATCTGAGAGCACAAACATGCGCCATCATTCAGGCTGAACTGAAGCAGATAGGCATTGAAGTGAATATCTCGCTCGTGGATTTCAACTCATTAGTTAGCAGACTGGATGGCTCCCACGACTGGGATGCTATTCTACTCGGTTTCACAGGTGGCGTGGATCCTCATACTGCATCTGCCATATGGATGACTACTGGCCCCCTTCATGAATGGGACCTGAACCAGAAAACTCCTGCCACGAAATGGGAAGCCAAGATAGACAAACTGTTTACTGAAGCGGCCGATACGGAAAGCCTGCAGAAACAGATAGACCTCTATAATCAGTTCCAGGTCATTGCATCTACGGAGCTACCATTGATATACACCACAGATCCAGATTCACTGGTTGCAGTGAGAAATACACTTCATAATGCAGAGCCCTCTTCACTTGCAGACTCAAATGGAGACCCTGTCGGCTGGCGACTCTATGCAATCTGGAAATCTTGACAATCGTGCTGTCCCAGCTCTCATTCACACCAGCATTTTAGATCCATCCTAGCTGTTCCTAATGGATGTGTTCTAGTCAATTAGTGTTCTATTTACCATTACAGGTTTAACTGAGAGTTTACCAAAGCCACACCTTCATTCACGAGGCAGCCATATGAAATATCTCAATTCCACTCAGATCAATCAGCTTCAGGAAAACGGCTTCCTTGTAGTTGAGCGGCTGGTTCCTGAAAGTCTGTGCCAGGAGGTGGTAGATGCTATCTTCTGGTTTCTAGAGAAAGATCCTCACAATAGCGACGAATGGTACAGCCCACCACTCTATCCGGGTGGGATGATTGAGATGTACCAGCACCAGGCTATGTGGAATACACGTCAGAAGTCACAAGTATACGATGTCTTCACAGACATTTTGGGGCTGAACGAGCTTTGTGTAAGTATTGACCGGGTAGGCATGAAACCACCACGCCATCCTGACTATCCTGATTATGACCATAAAGGTTTCATCCATTGGGATATTGATACCCGTAACTTGCCTCCAAAGCCAGGTATCCAGGGTGTGCTCTGTCTAACGGATACATCAGAGGATATGGGAGGCTTCCAGTGCATTCCAGGTTTTCATAAGAACCTCGGACAATGGATAGCAGAACAGCCTGAAGACCGTAACCCGTTTGCTCCCGATCTCAACAGGCTTCCAAACGGCATGAAACTCACACCAATACCTGCAAAAGCAGGTGACCTCATCTTGTGGTACAGTACCCTGGCACATGGTAATGGTCAGAATGTCTCCAATCGCCCCAGGTACTCGCAGTATATCTCTATGTTTCCTGCAAAAATGCTCACTTCGGATCAGCGTGATCATAGAGTTAACTGCTGGAAAAACAGATTAGCACCTGGTAACAAGATATTCCCTGGGGATCCTCGGAATTTCGAGGCCGAATTTGGCACCACAGCCGAACTCACTGCATTAGGGTGCAAGCTGCTAGGCGCAGAGGCGTGGTGAACAGTCAGCAGTAATACACGAGTTGTCGTTACTCTGCACGTGTTGCTGGATTAGAGTCGAGGTACTAAAAGTCGGTATGTTTTGTTTTGCACATACATAATCAGCTCTGCCTGTTCAAGCTTACGAGTTGCATTCTCTAAAGCTAAACGTAAACGTCCATTCTCAGCAATCACGAGCGCGTTCTCATTGTTCACGTTGCTATTAGACGCTAGGCGTCCCTCAGCAAATTGGCGACGGAAAGAATTGAGCTGATAGCATAGATTCCCTCTCGACGAAGAAGAGCACCTAACTGCCCGTGCACAGTACAGGCATCGGCTAGGCGGAGAATGCGAAGCTTATCTTCTTTAGTGAACCTGCGGCGAACTGGACGCTCTACAATGGGAGTACCAGCTATCTTATCTTGTTCTATTGGGTCAAAGCGAACATACGATTCTGTTTTAATTGGATCCGACATGATGAACTCCATGGTGCCCTGAATAGATACATTATATTGTGTAGTAATGGTCTACTCTATTATAGACACACAGGGTGTAAACATCTCTCAAACTGATTTATTGATGCTGTAATTGTATGCAGTATAAGATACCAGTATATTGTTCATGCTAACAATATTGAATATACTGTAAGAAGGAATGAAATTTGTATGGTTATCGCTCCTTTTAAGATAATTTTGTGATGAGTAACTCGATATAGTCTCCAATAATAATTATGTGTGATCACTTAATTTATTATTCTGTGAAACCTATTTTTTTGTCAAATACTCTTCCATCTGAAGGAGGTATAGTATCAAATAATGACAGATCCAAATTCATGTTAAACTCCCAGTCCGTGAAGTCTGTACGAACAATTTCATGAAGAGGCTGACTCATATTCTCTGTGAATTCGGAAATGCGCATGATTAAAGAATCATCAATACTAACATAAACGCGCTGCTCTATTTGTTTACTTACAGTTTCAATTCTACGCGACTTCACTTCAACAGGCTTATTGCGTAATACTTCTTGCGATATGCTAACGAAATCATTTGGTAGTTCTGGTGCAAAAAGGATTTCAGGATGTATGACATCTGTTATGCCCATAACTGCTGAAACTGTTTCAAGGTTACCAGTAGCCGGACCAAGAACATAATGACGATCGACTGGTTCTAATTCCAGTTGCATTTTACCGTCGGATACAAAATTGTTGAATGGGTTGGCTATGATTTGACCTTCATCATCGATATCTGCAAGTGTAGTTATGTCGTTAATTCGCAAATAAGCAGGTTTACGTGCTTGTACCAAGAATTTCTGACTGCAGACTAATTTCTGAGTTGTGTTATAATTTTCATCCAACATAGCTCTGCGTGTCGACGCAACGCATGATACTGAATTCATTTGACTTATAGATAGCATGATTTCCTCACTTGCCATAAATTACCCTTCAACTATGATAACTATAACATAGTTACCCCTGGTGTCTCGCGAATTTCATAATGATATTTAACTTTATCATCAATTGATCAACGATAACAGAAGCTGTTGCTGCATATAAATTTTTGAAGCATCTAACACATGCATACCATTCTTAATAAAATTTTTTAATTACGAATAATTTACATTATTATGAGATAATAATGAATTGCATCTCTAATTACCTAATTTGGATAGTTCAACTGAATATGCAATATGATGATGTGAATCAAACTGCACATTTTTATTTCCATCCAGTTCTATGTTTCCAACGTTATCTATTTCATGACTATTTTTGTAATTCATTTGATTGAAAAAACCTCCTAATGCTATTGTATAAGGCTGATTTAATGTGTTGTAATGCCCACTGAGGCATAATGAATATGCAGCATTACATATATTTCCAGTTCCAGATATAATGCAATCATGAGAATTGAATATATTGTCCGAACCTAATATGATATTATGCGAACCAAGTGAATGCCCGCGAGGATTATTAAAACCTAAAATAAGATTACCTAATCCATTATCATATGATCCATCAGGAGAAGATTTATGATCCATATCGATTCGTGTGGGATTCACTAATCCGTTCGTGATTTGTAAATTAGCATCAAAGATCTGTACTAGATGATGATGCATATTTGTATGAATGAAATATGTTTTGTTATTCAATTGAGTAATCATATTATTCAATTATTTAATTTGTAAATAAATAACATTAAAATTACAATTGATAACAATGAATATACTTTTATTATCTTTCGAAATTGCCCAATTTTCCTATTTGCATTTTTTTGATTGTCTAATAAATAGATAATCAAACTGGCTGAGTTTAAATTGGTACCTTCACAGAATATTTCGAATGAATTACTGTTATTTGACATCGAAGTATCCTTTTTTACAGATTAATCATAAATCAATTAGATTAATTCTGTAGTTTTTGATTTTGGCGGCATAGATACCATTATATGATCTCCATTTGAACAGAATGCAACAACTTTATAGTTTTTATTGAAAGATTGGTTAGAACAACAACATAAAAGTAAATTTGAATGTCTTCCCGTACAAAATCCGAGACAAAATCCATCAATAAATTGTGATGAGCATTTATGAGCAGGATATGACTTACCATTAACTGAAATTGATACACAAGGATAGGTTTTCTTATATGTTTTCAATTCTGTTAAAAATAAGCTTCTCTCAGAACACGAGTATGCATTATCAATATTAGAAAAATTAAGATTATCATAATCTTGTCTGATGGAGATTGAAATATCTGTAATTATAGCACTGCCTGATGATAATAGTAGCTGATTGAAACCTCCAACTAAATTGACTCTAAGCATATCAGTACTTTCGTTGATAATTGTTTCATAAGTGTGAGATATATTTATTAAAGGATACTCGTCATCGGTTGTGCTCTTGCGCCTTATTAGCAAACTACTGCATCCACCGCCAGCACGAAGGTACTGCCCACTCGTTGCCCAGCTGCTTCCAGTGAGCGTACTTGTCTCCTCGACCATCTCGCCAGCACCACAGGCTACACCACAAGGGTACCAGGTCCATATATCGTTGGCGATATCCTTGCTCCATCGGCGGTTGCCATCGGCACCATAAGCATACTGGTACGCCAGTGTGCCACTGTGCGAGATAACGAGCAATTGCGCCTCCTCGTTGTAGGTGAACTCCCGTGTGTATTTTGGACCTGGCATTCTAGCCAGAGTGCCGTCTGCATTCCAGGTGTAGATCTCAGTCAGACCAGTGGCACTGTCGATGCACTGGTCTAACCGTCCTGCTCCATCATAAGAATACGAGCCATTATGCACCGTTACACCGTTTGTAATGACATCGGCAGTTTTGCGGTTGCTGTCGCTCCAGTAGGTGTATGCTCCGCTATACGGTCGTTGGCCAGTACGGACTTCGTTGAGCAGGTTACCTGCTGGGTCATAGCTATAGGTGGTGACGTCACCGCTAGGG
Source organism: bacterium (assembly GCA_021805395.1). Classification (GTDB taxonomy): domain Bacteria; phylum Armatimonadota; class Chthonomonadetes; order Chthonomonadales; family Chthonomonadaceae; genus JAJZFJ01. The sequence continues at coordinate 259 of JAJZFJ010000279.1, read as the reverse complement.
CTCTCGGTCACTTTGGAGAGCTGGCCGTTGTTGAGGTAGGTTGCAGCATAGCCCACGATGAGAGTTCCGTTGGCAGTATTAGTATGTGTGAGGTTTATTACTCTGCCAGCAGCATCGTATGTATATGCCACCTGTCAAGGAGATATATAAAAAGTACGGTTTCAGGGAAAACCAATATCCACAAAATATGCAGGGAATTCACCTGCTGTGCAGATGATACCTCCTTTCTAATTATAGCTCATCATCTGGTATTTCATAA
>JAJZFJ010000319.1 GCA_021805395.1 bacterium | reverse complement strand
GGAAACTTTTTAATACTGCTTGGGAAATAGGTATATCTAAACTGCGAGATGATGTATTAACAGCATTACAAAATGCACCTGACTTTGATCATTCTGGTCTGAATAGTGAAATGACACCTATTCAGGTTAAAACAATGCTGACAGATTATAAATTTTATAATCATCTGCCTCGTTACATTCAAAATGAATTAGTCAGAAATATAAATTTATTTACATATTATAAATATCCTCATATATCACTATTCTTCTCTAATATTTATCCAAGTGCATTGTTGCCATATGATGATTTCTCATCAGAAGAAAAAAGTTATATGCAGCATATGATTAGTCAATCACTTCCACAGCTAAACCTCACTGTATTAAATCCTCTAATCACATTTTCATTAAATAACAAATTGATAATGTGTTCCGCTCTCCTTCCAAATGGCAACAGACAAGCTTGCGCAGCTGAATTACCATTACTACCTCACGTCCACACATTAACACCTGAAGTAATAGACGGCATGAAACTGAACCAGGTTAAACTGGCTGCAGATGTAAATAAAAATTACAAGAATTCCAGCTTCCTCTATAAAGAACTTGCATATTATCAGAATCAAACTGTGTGGCCACAACCCAGCAAGCATTATTTGCAACATAAGAGCGATAGGTTTGCACCTAGGCGAGTTGACCTGCTAACCAGGCTTGCGAATCAATCAAACATGAACTTTATTGCAGACTACTACTCGCTACCACAAATACCTCTAACACCCTCCCAGATGCACAAGAAAATAGCTCGTACGATCCCCCAAGAGTTGAGTAGAATATGTCATCAGGATGACAGTAGCTGGAAAAAAATTGGTCACAGCATATATCTCATAAGAAACAATCGCTGGTATATAGATGATAAATTGGAAGTGAATCAAAGTTTGTTAAACAAATGGGTTGCTATGCTGCCAGTTCAGAATATGTCACCCATTGATTTGTTAAACAAATATAAAACTGAAGATGAGGAAGACCAGACTGAATTAGATGTTGAGCAAGAGGCTTGGAATAAGCTCACACCATTTCAAATCTCGAATGGCCTAAGATTTTATGTTCATGAAGGGTACTTCATTGGGACTAAATCAACTTCTAATTTTGTTGAAAGACCGTTTGCGTCACTCTCTACTATAATCGGTACCCAGTATCCTCTGCTAAACTTTATGAAGACACTTTCTCCAGCACAATTCAGCCAATTGAGGCACGGATCGCTATCTGTAAAGACATTAATTCCCGTACAGGTAAAGGCAGCCGAATTCTGTTGCCCTCAACTCTATTACATTCTACAGGATCCTAAAATTGCTGCAAACATGATGTTGCATCTTATGCCTCTACCAATTAGTGCCCCTGATGGGCTGCCGAATGTGGGTTATCAAACAATAACCAATGGAGTATTTCCGAGCGACCTCCTTTTATTATTACCAACGGATATTAATAACTTGAACAGATCTGTGAATCAATAAATTTTCAACTTGAGAAATTTATTGCTCTACAATCTCACATCACTTTTGGTTCTATCATTCGTGCATATGTGTGCTTATTGTTAAGGCAATTGAGAATGTATGCATATTAGCATTCAATTCCCGTTCTGTCAGTAGTTGTGGCATATCATCCATTGATATTAATTTTAATACTATAACTCTGTATCATCTTGTAGAACTATAATTGGTAAAAGTTATCGAAATTAATCGAATATTCTATCCATATTTATTCTCGTGGTAATGACTAATCTAGTTTGCATCACATATTTAGGGTAACCCCAACATAATCAGTCCTCAGTCAGACCGCAAACAAAAAGAGTTTATCTCATATAATATCTAATTAAGGAGACATAGCATTTGGTATGCAGGAGAACCGCATTCTTGTTTTGTGCATTGGACGTGAAGTCACTACATTCCATAAAAAATGTACGTATTTTATTGTAATCCACTACTCCACTGACTTGCATACGCCAGTGCGAGTAGAGTAGGCCGATTGCTTCAATGTTCAGAGTACCGTGAGCGGTTAGTGATCCATAAGAAGACGTGCCACCCTGTCTGCTGCATCAGGCTTGGCAAGCAGGGATGCGTTATTTGCCATATTCATTCGCCGCACGGTGTCTCTCCTAAGCTGAAGCACCGCATCAGCCAGCATCTCCCCAGACAGGCCAGGTTCGGGCAGCAGCTGGGCAGCACCGTGTGCCACCAGCTCTCTGGCGTTCGCTGTCTGGTGGTCGGCGTATGCAGAGGGCAGGGGTACGACAATTGCCGGGTTGTGGTTCTGCAGCAGCTCAGACAGGGTATTGATTCCCCCTCGGCATACCACCAGGTCAGCAGCTCGTTGTGCCATCGCCATCATCCTTTGGTCCATGAACGCCACGGGATGGTACTGGGCGGTAATGCCAAGTCTCTGCACTTCGCTCGTACAGAACGCGATATTCCGTTCACCTGTTTGATGAATGATCTGGATGCTCTCTCTATTCAGCCTGGGTAATGCCTCCAAAACCACGGAGTTCAAACCCACAGCTCCCTGGCTGCCGCCCAGTACCAATACTGTAAAACAGTCCATTCTTAATCCATCAAATCTTGCTATAGCATCTGCCTGTGAGATGTTTGGCTCTGCAACTATTCCTTTCCTCAAGGGCAGCCCGGTAACCTCACACCTGTTGTTTCGGAAATAGGTTGAAGTAGAGGGAAATACTACTGATATCTTCTTTGCATATCTTGCTAGCAGCAGATTAGTCCTGCCAGGGACTGCATCGGGAGCACAAATCACAAGTGGGATACCAGATTTTACGCCGGCTAACGAGGCCGCCGCCGCCACATACCCGCCTGTAGAGAGTACGACATCCGCCTTGAATGCTTTCACATAGCGCTTTGCCTCATAGTAGCCAAGCAGTAGGTTGTATGCCACCGGAATGGTAGAGAGTGAGAACAGTTTTCTAAGCTTTCTCGCGCGCACTCCCTGGAAGTCGATACCGTAGGGTGGTACCAGCCTCTCTTCCATGCCGCCAAGTGCTCCTATGTAGAGAATTTCTGTAGAGGGATTTTGAAGTTTAAGGCTCTCTGCCACTGCTATGGCAGGCATGATGTGTCCTGCTGTACCGCCTCCACTCAGGATTACTCGCATCAGACTGGAACCACCTCCGCAGGTGCTATCTGTTGCTGCTGTGAGATGTTTAGCTGTATTCCCACCCCTGCCAGAAGAAGAATGAGAGAGGATGAGCCATGGCTAATGAACGGAAGAGGGACTCCTGTTGCTGGAATGGAGCCCGTTGCTACTGCGATATTTACCAGAGCCTGCCAGGTAATGACCGAAGCAATACCGCCTGCCAGCAGACACCCAAACTTGTCTGGTGCTTTAGCAGCAATCTGAAAGCCGCGAACTCCAACTGTGAGCAGCAAAATTAGCAGCACCATAGAGCCTGCAAATCCCGTCTCTTCTGCATAGGTGGCAAAGATGAAGTCTGAGTTTGCCTGGGGAAGATAGTACTTTTCTTTGCCTCTTCCCAGTCCAACGCCATACCATTCGCCAGACCCTACAGCCATTCTGGAATGTACCACCTGATATCCTACTCCTTGAGGATCATAGCCAGGGTGCATAAACTCCTGAATGCGGGCCATACGATGTCCAATTCCTGAACCATGCAGCATGAACAGAAGTACTGCTAATCCACTCACTGTCAGGATGATGATGAGATGTCGCTTGCGAGCACCCGCGAGGTAAAGCTGTATGAGAAGAGCCATAAATAAAACAACAGCAGTTCCCAGATCGGGCTCTTTTTCTATTAATAGAAAAATTAATCCGGCAACAATGAGAAGGGGGACAATACCTTCCATAGTAAGCTCTCGGACACGTATTCCTTTCCTGGTCAGAAACGCGGCAGCATAGAGCATAAGCGACATTTTTGCGATTTCTGAAGACTGTATAACAACAGGACCAATCCCGATCCATCGGTTGGAGTTATTGAGACGTATACCCACGTGTGGAACCCATACCGCACTAAGCAAAATTATTGAGCCAAAAATGGCTAATGAGGAGAAGTTTCGAAGCCTTTGATAGGGATAGAGTGTAAAGCAGAACAGGATAACCATTCCAAGAAATGCTCCCACCATCTGTCCGCGCATAAGGCTAAAGATTACACCACCTGCTTTTGCACTATCTAATGTTCCTGGATAGCTTGTATCCAAAACCATCCAAAGTCCCAGCATAACCAATAAGCAGGTAATTGTAAATAGTGTTAGATCCACAGGACGTGGAGCTCTCGCACCTTTCAGCCGTGTGGTTGTCATCTTTTCTGTACCTCCTCCAAACTTCTCACTGCATCACGAAATGCCTCACCCCTTGCTTCAAAGTCTCGAAACATATCAAAACTCGCACTTGCCGGGCATAATATCACGCAGTCACCGCGTGAGGCAAGATCCCAGGCCATACTGACTGCAGTCGAGAGCGAATCAGCGCGTCTGGTTTGGCTATACCCTGCATCGTTGAAACAGCTCTCCATCTCATCGGCGACCTGCCCAATCAGGATTGTGTATTTCGCTTTTTCCTTCAGTACTGAGGCAATCGGTAGGTAGTCCAGATTTTTGCCCGCACCTCCCATAATCACCACAGCAGGTCTGTCCAAACCCTGCAAGGAGCTAACAGCAGCAGCAGCGTTTGTACACATACTGTTATTGATAAACCTCACTCCCTGCATCTCACGGATAATCTCCATTCTATGGGGCACACATTTAAACTGTGTAACAGCCCGTTGAATTGAGAATGCATCAGCTCCTAGTAAAATTGCAGCCAGTGATGCAGCAAGCACATTCTGAATGCTATGCGCTCCAGGAAGACTCGGGGGCAGCAGCGATACAGGAAAGAGGGAAACTGGCTCTTTGCCAGGAAGCACAACAGTTAGTATATTGTCTCTCACATGGCCCCCATACAATCCCTCAGGAAGTTCAGTCTCGTTTGAAAACCATAACAACCGGGAGGGTACTCCAGCCTCTCCAATTCTTCGTGAAGCTTCGTTATCCAGACCTATGATTGCCCATTGCTCACTTTTTTGTGCTGCAAATATTCGGGACTTGGTAGCGCAATAATCTTCAAAGCTGGCATAACGGTTCATGTGGTCAGGTGTAATATTAGTAAGTATAGCCACATCAGGTGCAAACTGATCTACCCACTCTAGTTGAAAGCTGGATATCTCGGCAACCAGTATCGGTTGAGGATCGGTCTCTTTGGCGCTCAATGCGGCATCCAGCAGCGTGCACTTAATCTCGTCAGCACTCACGTTTCCGCAGGGAATAGCCTCTATTCCTGCTTCCAGTAACATGGAGGCAAGGAGGATTGTGGTGGTGGTTTTGCCATTGGTTCCGGTAACAGCTGCCATAGGAGAGATGCGGAACCGCTCTGCCAGTTCGATCTCAGACCATATTGGTATTCCCAGATTTTGTCCTCTAATGAGCATGGGGGAGTCTCTAGGTACACCGGGACTGGGTACAATAAGGCTGGTGTCATCTGAAACTGCCACTTCTGGGTCAGAGGTCACAATGAGGTTTAGATTTTCCGCCTCACTTAAATGATTGGTGGCAGAGCCGAATGCTGGAACTACATTGGCATCGCTCAGAGTGACTAGAGCACCTATCTGGCTGAGCTGCCGTGCAGCAGCAATGCCACTGCGTCGGGCACCAATCACACTGATTTTTTTTCCTGGTATATCTTCCAGCCTCATAGCACCCCCTGCTGCAGCCATAGCAGTGCTGCTGCACCACATAGTACGCATACAATCCAGAATCTTCCTACCACCTGAGTTTCAGGTATTCCCATCTCTTCAAAGTGATGGTGCAAAGGAGTTCTTCTGAAAACCCTATGCGATCTGGCATACTCCAGACCGAACTTTTTCTTTCGAAATTTGAACACTGTAACCTGAACCATAACAGAGAGGAGTTCAGACCAGATGGCGAGTGAAGCAATAATAAAGGGGATCTCTATTTTGCCTAGGAGTGCAGAGCCTGCCAGTGCGGCACCCAGTGCAAGTGAGCCAGTGTCGCCCATAAAAAGGCGTGCAGGATGAAAGTTCCACCATAGAAATCCGAGTAACCCTCCAGCTAAGAGCATACAGAACAGGGAGATATCAGGATGATATAGATTGAGAAGGAGTGCCATCACAATGGCCAGGATGCATGTGGAACCCGATGCCAGACCATCTGCCCCGTCTGTAAAATTTGTGGCATTGGAGAAGCCTATTAGCATAATCCCGCCTATAATGTAATATAGAACTCCCAGATTCCAAACGATCTTTCCGGCTGCAAAGGTATTCAAAAGACTGTTTGGCAGAACCTGGATCTCTGTTGTGATTCCTTCGCTGGCTGTGAGCGCCATCCATGTCATAAATCCAGCTGCCAGCAGTACCTGTATGAAGAACTTGTCACGAGCTCGCAACCCCAGGTTTTTACCTCTTTTCAAAGAAAGATAGTCATCTGCAAATCCAACAGCCCCAAAAGAGAGCGTGAGAAGCAGTAACGGCAGCAGTGAGCTGACCAACCCTGAACTCGCTGACGCCCCCTTACTCGGCCATATCAGACAGCCAAAACTGGTAACTGTAAGTGCAACGAGTATTAGTAACCCTCCCATTGTGGGAGTGCCCTGTTTACCGGCGTGGCTTTTTGGAGCATCCTGATTGATATTCTGTCCGGCTTTCAGTACCTGTAATCTTTTAATAAGCCATCTGCCTGGTAGTGCAGCGAACAGAAAGGCGGCGATGAAACCAGAAACCCGTTCAATCATTTGTTCTAGCTCCTTCGCCCAGGATATGTTCGACTATGGTCTCCAGCTGCATTGCATGACTACCTTTAATAAGAACGAAATCATGCGGTTGAAGAAGTGACTTAACCTCGTTTAAAGCGGTGCTTGCTTCCGGGTAGTGGATCGATTGTAGATCCGGGCAGTCGCGTATTGCTTCCATTGCAATCAGTTTGGAAGATTCACCTACTGTGATTAGAAGCCTCAGATTGGCGTCTATCACTTGTGCCCCCAACTGTTTATGTGCTGCCGCAGAGTAATCGCCCAGTTCTCGCATATCTCCAAGAATGGCAACGCGGGATCCGTCAGATGCCAGCTCCACAAGTGTTCTGAGTGCAGCCAGCATGGATTCTGGTGCCGCATTGTAGCAGTCGTCCAGTATGGTGTAACCCATAGTGGAAGTTCTGATGCTCATTCTGCCTGTCGCGCCTTTCCACTCACCAATTGCTTTCATTGTGACAAATGGATCTATACCGAGCGCCATGGCGGTGGCGAATGCAGCACATGCGTTGTACTTATGGTGTGAGCCAGGGAGACCTATCTTTAAAGGATAGAGGTTGTTATCATAATTGATCGCTTTCTGATCTTGTGAGAGACACACATCAGCTCCAGAATCAGCTGATGCTGAGAACGTAACTGTTCTTACTCCGGCAGGCACTCTACTCTCAAGAATAGGAAACAGGGCAGTATCACGGGGTAGCACAGCGATGTTATCTGGTGCCAGCGAAAGGAGAATCTCAGATTTTGCTTCAGCGATTTTCTCAGGAGACCCTAAAAGCTCAACGTGCGAGAGACCAAGTGCTGTGATCACTGCACAGTTGGGCTGTGCAATGCGTGCCAGGTAGTCAATCTGCCCCATGCCTCGCATTCCCATTTCTATCACCGCAAACTTGTGGCTGTCATCCAGTTGGAACAGCGTTTTGGGAACACCTATCTCGTTATTGTAGTTTGCTTCGCTGCATAGAGTATTCCCAACGTTTGCGAGAATAGATGCTACCATCTCCTTCACCGATGTTTTACCATAGCTTCCAGTTATGCCAACAAGCGGAATGGAAAACTGTGTTCTGTAATGGTGAGCAAGAGTACCATAAGCTTCCAGTGTGTCTTTCACTACAATCTGCGGAAGGGCACAATCGGAGTTTCGTTTTGATACAACTGCTCCCACTGCTCCCTTGTCGGCTGCTTGAAAAAGCCAGATGTGCCCGTCCGAATTCTCTCCAGGCAGCGCAAAATAGAGTGACCCTCGCTCCAAAGTTCGGGTGTCTGTAGACACAGTCTGAACCAGCACATCAGAATGCATATCCACGCCAAGTTTTGTGGCTGCCCATTCCAGCTTGAAAGGTTTCAAAGGCTTGATCCGGTCAACTGCGAGAGAGCTTCCGCAGCCACCTCTCTATCGTCAAAATGTCTCACTTCATCGCCCACAATCTGGTAGTCTTCATGCCCTTTTCCTGCAATCAGCACAATATCACCAGGTTTTGCCATACTGATTGCTAAAAAGATGGCGTCGTGTCGATCAACCATACTAAACACTTCAGCACTGGCATTCTGCATACCTTCAAGTACTTCACCAACAATAAATTCTGGATCTTCGTTTCTAGGGTTATCAGAGGTAACAATTGCGATTTCGGCCAGGCTCGCTGCCAGTTTACCCATAATCGGGCGTTTGGTTCTATCGCGATTTCCACCACATCCAAACACACAGATTAGACGTGCGGGATTCAGAGCGCGAGCTGAGTTTAGAAGGTTTTCGAGTCCATCAGGAGTATGTGCATAATCTACAATTACGCTAAAACCTCTCCCGCCAGTGTCTACAGACTGAAACCTTCCTGGCACAGGAGGCAGGTTTTGAAGTCCCTTCTGAATATGTTCTCGGTTGATGCCTAGCCGTAGGGTTATGGCTGCTGCTCCCAGTGCATTTGAAACCTGAAATGCACCTCCCACAGGCAGTACAATGGGAAGTTCAAACTGTTCAACTCCAGAATCATAGTGCATTGTAAAACTGGTCTGCTCAGCGTGAAGAAGCAGACTGGACGCTTTCACCACGGCAGGAGTGTTTGTGGATGCAGAGAAAGTTATCACATCTCCTCTGGCTAGTGTAACCAGATCGCGTCCTTCCCATTGAGATACATTGATGGAGGCAACGAACAGGCTTCCATCTGGACGTGGGTACCTAACGGGGTACTGGGAAAAGAGCGTAGCCTTTGCTTCAAAATACGCTTCCGGTGTTTTATGAAAATCCAGATGGTCCTGCGTTATATTCGTAAAGATAGCTCCATTAAATGCGATTCCTGCCGTTCGGTGCTGGGCAAGTGCATGAGACGAGACTTCCATGACAACAGCATGTGCTCCAAGCTCGACCATCTGGTGCAGAATGCACTGCAGCTGATCTGCCTCTGGAGTGGTATGTTCACTTTCAATAGGGGAGCCATCCACTTCCGAGCCCAGCGTGCCTATCGTGCCAACGCGATATCCAGCATATCGGAGAATCTCTGCAACCATGCGCATAGAGGTCGTTTTGCCATTTGTGCCGGTAACACCCACCATAAGCAGCTTGTGAGAAGGGTTACCGTATAGTGTACAGGCAAACAGTGGTAGAGCAGTACGTGTGTCGGCAACTACAATACAGCCAACATGGTCTGGAAGCTGCAAATCGTGGGGTGCATGACCTTCGTGTACTACTAAGCCAGTAGCACCTGATTCCAATGCCTGAGCGATGTGATGGTGTCCATCGTGAGTACTGCCTATGAGGCATACAAAAAGACTTCCCGGTTTTACCTCTCTGCTGTCATGGGTAATGTGGCATACAGTGGCATCATTACCCATCAGGCGGGAAGAGGCATCTGAAGTTTGAATTTGAGATAATTTGAGTGAAACTTCCAACAGAAACACCTCGCATCTACGAATGGAATACCCTATTGTAACAGTTTATTATAAATGAAAAAAGAGGCCATACCTGTAATGCCACAAACCAAAGTGGTATGGCCCCAAACCACACGCCGAATGTAGTTGCAAGGCGGTGGAAATCTGAATTAGTCCGATACTGCAGCAGCTGCAGATTTGCTCGAAGTTGGCCCCTGTACTTTGGGAGCAGGATTTGCAGCTTTGTATTGACTGTCCTCTGGGTCATCTTCAGGAACTCGCCACAGTGTCATCAGTCTGGATGCGATCTGCTGAAATGCTGGAGCTGCAACCTCTGCACCGTAGTAGCCGTTCTGAGAGGGATCGTTCACAGCAACAAGGATCACAACTTTAGGTGCCGTCGCGGGAACAATACCTATGAATGAGCCAATGTACTGGCCAGGTTTATAGAGTGATGCCGTGCCAGTTTTGCCTGCCACATAGTATCCAGGGATTGCTGCAGCGGTGCCTGTGCCGTCCGTCACAACACCTTCAAGCATCTGTACAAGTTCATGGGCAACATCGGGCGAGACTGTTTGTCTTACAGCCTGGGGTGGGAACTGCTGCACCACTTTGCCAACAGAGTCGGAAAGAGAGCTGACTAGGCGCGCGTGCATTAACATGCCATTGTTGGCTAATGCTGCATAACCCATTGTTAAAAGCAGCGGACTGGTGGTGACTGCCTGGCCGAAAGCTGCACGTGCCGTTTTCGCATCACTGTATCTCAGCGCACTGAAGTCGAAGGACCAGTGGCCGCGCGCTTCTCCGGGGATTGGTATACCAGGAGTGTCGAAAAGACCAAAGGTTTGGAATGCCTTCTCGAGGTTCCTGCCTCCCATCCTCAATCCAACATGTGCGGCTCCAATGTTGCAGGACACGCGAAGAATTTTAGCAGCATTCACCCAGCCGTGCTTCTCGCCCATTGCGCAATGGATATGGCGTCTGCCAAGTTTGAAATCTCCGTTGCAATAGAATGTGGTATCAGGCGTAATGAAGCCGTGGTCCAGGGCATAGGAAAGCGTGAACGCTTTCATTGTAGAGCCTGGCTCATACAGACTGTCCACACACCTGTCCCTCACCTCGGCGAGCGTAATTGGAGGCCGTTTGCCCGGATCTGTTGGTAGAGGATTTGCATTGTAGGCTGGCAGGCTTACAAGTGCGCGGATACTTCCAGTCGATGGATCTACTATTACGATTGCAACGCCGTGGGGATGAAACTTTTTCATAATCTGCTCAGCCGTCTCTGTTGCAATGCGCTGGGCATCAGGATCGAGTGTGGTTTTAACATTCAATCCGTTCTTTGCTGCAACCATTTTGCGAAGGGTACCTGGGATTTCACGGTTATGAGGATCTGTTTCGATAGATGCATATCCCGGATGTCCTACCAGCCATTTCTGGCAGCCCAACTCCAGACCGGCAGCACCATTGCCATTAGGTCCTAGAAATCCGATAACCTGAGCAGCGTTTTCACCACTGGAGTACACACGTTCCGGTCTATTTTGTATTGCAAATCCAGGAATGTCCAGGGCGTTTATCTCCTCTGCTTTTGCAAGAGTAATTCCTTTGCAGATCGGCAGCCAGCGTGATGGAGTGGCTGAATAGGAGTTAACCGCATTCTGTATTTTTGAGGTGATCTGGCTGGCAGATAGATTCAGGATATCTGCAAGTCTGTTGATACCGTTGGCAATTTCTGCCTTCCTGTGGGATGCTTCCAGTGATGAGAGATGATTATACAGTTCAGCGTGAGGATCGAAACCAAGGGTGCCACAATACAGGCTCACAGCCAGCGGCCGCCCATACCTGTCGAGTATTTCTCCCCTGCCTGCAGGGAGTGTAATTTTTCTTAACCGCTCCTCCAGTGCCAACTCACGGTATGCGGGACCATGTAAGCCCTGTACGATGAATAGTCGAATGGTAAGCAGTAGATAGAGACCAGCCATAGCGGCAATACTCCAGGAAATTCTCCTCTTCAACAGAGCAGATTCTTTTTCTGAAGCATTGCGTCTCATCACTCATCCGTTCCTAAGAGAACTGTTTGTGAGGGAACAGCAGGAATCATGTTGAGTTTAGCAGCATGCTTTTCTACAATTGAAGGACCTGCTTCTTTGGCAAGCATCTGCTGCCAGTTCGCCTGCATATCCTGTTGAGTACGCAGCTGCGAAAGTAGTTCAGTACGACGGTATCCCTCTTTGTTAATCCCAACGAAGGCTCCAATGTAGAGAATTCCTACAAGGCATACAAAACCAAGAAGTACACATATCACAGGCATTAACATTACATCTGTCTGCATGGTGGAAGCAGAGCGCTGCTGTTTTATTACATTCCCGGTTTCTTGAACAGGTTGACTGGGAGAAACAACTTGTTTGGGAAGTGCTGAATTCATACTACATTCTCCTTTTCTGTTCTAGGTTATGTTCAATGGCAGTTTAATGGCTGCCCTTAAATGTGCGCTTCTTGCACGTGGATTAGAATGCCTTTCAGATTCAGATGCACTGATTGGCTTAATGGTTAACAGCTTCATCGTCGGCGTACTGTTTCGCGGCAGAAATACAGCAGGTGATGAGCCTGATGGACCGGCAGTTAGACCAGCCGCTTCCTTAAATAGCTGTTTCACAATGCGGTCTTCCAGTGAATGAAACGTGATTACAACTATTCTTCCAGCCGGTTTCAGGCGTTTAATAGCCGCTGTAATACCCAGTTTCAACTGATCCAGTTCATTGTTAACTGCAATTCTCACCGCTTGAAAAGTGCGTGTCGCCACGTGTATCTCTTTTGGCCATGCTCTAACAGGAACCGATCGCTGCACCAGTGAAGTAAGCTGTCCTGTTGTTTTCACACCATTTCGTTCTCTGGCTTCCACTATGTTTCTGGCTATCTGTCGGCTGAATCTCTCCTCGCCAAACTCCCATAACACCGAAGCAATTTCCTGTTCTGAAAGCTTTTGCAGCAGCTCTGCTGCGGTAACTCCGCTGGAACGATCCATTCTCATATCTAAAGGCTCATCGCGCTGAAAACTGAAGCCTCGTTGAGAATCCAGCTGATGTGACGAGACTCCCACATCAAATAATGCCCCATCCAAAACTTGCTCCTTGTTCGAAAGGAGCATCGTAAGAACATTGTCCAGATCACCAAATGAAGTTTGCTTGAGGATCAGCTCCAGCTCTCCACTTAACTCCTTCAGTTTTGAGCTAGCGGCGTTTAGCGCCTCCTGATCCCTGTCAAATCCTATCAAAGATCCGCCCGGGATAATGCGTTGAGCAATCAACATGCTATGACCGGCTCCGCCAACGGTGGCGTCCAGCATCACTTCACCAGGTTGTGGATCCAGGTAGTGCATCACCTCACTACTCATCACCGGTATGTGAGAAAACGCATGATCCGGTTCGGTCATCGAACTCAACTAATACCCAGTGCGGCAGCCTGTCCTGTATCCTCAGATAAGCCTTTCAGCACATTCGCAGCTGCAGCTGTTCGTTCGGCTGTGAATTCCGTGCTGCAGGTTTCCCAGTTTTGCCGGGACCAAAGCTCCAGACGTGAACCACTTCCCACAATAATGCAGATCTCACCTT
>JAJZFJ010000062.1 GCA_021805395.1 bacterium | reverse complement strand
GCCAAGGGAGAGAGCAGATTCTGGCTCCCTCGCCTGCGAAGGGGGCAAATGCTAAGCAGTTTTGTGAGGCGAGACTTACCCTTTGTGGGAAAGGGTGGGGTGAGGGCTCCGGTTCTTCTTGCTAGGGGGTAACGGCACAATGCATGGAGTTTGCCGGTGTTGGGAGATTGCCAGAAGCCCGCGGAATGAATTCCTCGGCTTGGGGTGATTCGCACCGAGCGCCCTTCGGATGCATCTATTGATAACAACCTCATGTGCCGCGCTGGCAGAGGAGATAATGTGGTTATACTGTGGTAAATAGAGGACACCGGTGCTGCCCGGACAGTCTGGGATATTGGCCACAACCTTATCGGTGTGCACATTGAATACCACCACGTGGTTATCGCCCATATGTGAGATATACAGCAGTCCGCTCTTAGCATCCAGGTTCTGGTAGTCGAACCGGACAGAGGCTCCTGGCAAGGGTATATCTGTAAAGTCCTTAACGAGGCTGGACGAAGCTGCTGCTGAAGCTGGCTTTAAGACATACTCCCGCGTTCCGATGAATACTGCCAGCAGTATGAATGTGAGCATGGAGGCTGTATTGAAACGATCTTTTCTACGGCTCATCATGCTTCTGTCTCTCCAGTTGAAGCGGAGGGGCTATAGTTTGCAAGCCTCTTCAGAGTAGTTTGCGCTAACAGCTCCAAAGCAGAATCCGGAAATGGTGTTACGCAGCTCACATTGATTTCGCAGAGTACGTATGTGTCCTCACCTGCATCAGTTTTCGGGCCGTATAGCAGGTCGGCATCCCAAATGAGCGGAAGCTGTTCCCGCTCTATGTCAAGTGTTGTGCATAGTTCACCTACCCACTCGTTTTCCATCTTTAGTCTAATTGCCTGGAACTCCGGCTGCGTTGGTGGAAAGTATAGCCGTGGACCTGGCTGAGGTGCATCATTCGCCTGTGCGCCAGCCGGAGCCGGATAGAGTGCATTGATCAACTGGTGTCCAAAGCCTGCAACCTGATCCTGCACAAGATAACAGCGAACCATGCCTTCCGGCAGCCTCTCCTGGTACGCCTGGTCTATAATCTTGCCCGTCCCCTCCAGATAGATCTCGCAGCGCTCTATGAATTCAGCAATAGGTAGGGTCTCCTCCAGGCTCCTTCGAAGCGCATGTCTGACGCGTAACAGCGATGGATCCGCAGCGTGTTGCTCAACTTTCCAGATGCCATTCCCACCGTTACCGCGGTGCTGCTTGAGGACGCGGGGTCGTCCTTCGGCAAGGCGAGGCGGAAGCTGTTCACGGAGTTGCCATACGGTTGTGTACATGTGAGTATCCGTTCCCCAGCTCATATCGCGCGTTGAGATCAGAACCTCCTTCGTGCCCAACTTCAGTATGGAGTCTGGATGGGCACTCACCATAACGCCATTCGTCGCTGCATTGCTCAGCACTGCGTCGAGCATGGTACGGTCATGACCCTGCTCAATAGGATTCACCCATACTAACACGGCTTCCAATTGTGTAAGCTGCTTGTTAACTTCGTCTGCAAAGTCATCGTTGTAAATAATCGGTACAGGCTCAATTCCAACCGCTCGCAGGGCATCTGCCGTTGGCTCGAAGCGGCTTCCGGTAAGGGTGGCCGTATCCCTGGATTCCCTATCACCGTGCCATAACAACCCCACGCGTATGATTCCTGTGCTCATTCAACCTCCTCCTTAAAGACCGCATAGATAGCCCCATGACACTGTGGCTACAGTATCTTATAGACACTCACTGCGACAGGACTGATGAAAAACAATGGGTGCCCCTATCAGGCGATTGCTACGCCGTCGAGCTGTATTTCACCAACATTTTCAGAACCTTATTTTCAACGTTACCGGTTTGTCACCCAGTCATTTCATGACAGATTCCAGACCAGTCAGGGTGGATGCGAGATAACCCATTATGCGGACATTTTACCTGAACGAGAAGGGTGGACATTTTCCCTGATCGCTAACAAACACTAGCACCTTTCTTGACTATATCACTCCATTTCAAGTAAAATACACTATATGCCGGGGATCGTGCGCGGTTCTCCCGGCTTTGTTGTGTGAAGCTAAATGTGCTCGCCAACGAAAAGGGAGAATTCAGATGTACGCTATTGTTAAAACAGGTGGTAAGCAGTATCGAGTTGCAGAAGGTGACTATCTCACTGTTGAAAAGCTTACGGGTGAACCTGAAGAGAGCATAGTATTGGATGAAGTCCTTTGTATTTGCACTGACGAAAATATGCAAGTAGGAAATCCAATGCTTGAAGGAGTGACTGTGAATGCACAGATTGTAGCACATATTAAAGGTAAGAAAGTGAATGGAATTACCTTTAAGCCTAAAAAAGGTATCAGGCGACGGTATGGGCACAGACAACAGTTAACAACACTGAAAATCACAGGCATTCAAACCGTTTGACAACTGTAGAGGAGTTCACGCAAAATGGCACATAAAAAAGGGGTTGGAAGTTCTCGTAACGGACGAGACAGCAAACCAAAGATGCGCGGAGTTAAGAAGTTTGGTGGTGAAAAGGTGCTGGCTGGCTATATTATTGTGAGACAGTGTGGCACAAAGCTTCATCCCGGTAAGAATGTTGGTATGGGGCGAGATTTCACCATCTTCTCAATGATTGATGGTATTGTAACCTTCGAGGGAAATGGTGAGAGACGACGTGTGAGTGTCTACCCAACTCCCGATATTCTGGTTGAAGCCATTCCAGCAGACAGTTCAACTCAAGCTGCTTAAGTAATAAACTTCATACATAAAATAAGTCCCCCGCTGATATGGCGTGGGGCTTATTTATGCCAGTTGTCTAATGGCTTACCAGATGCTCTTCCTGTTTCTGAACAGCTCTCTTGCTGAGTCTTTTAATAGGCTTCGGTAACTTGCTCTGAGCAGCATGAGGTACCGGAGTAGTGCTGGAATTTCGCGCTGGAATACCTCTCCATGCTGTATTTGCGGGGAGAGTCTCACCTTTCATTAAAAGTGAGAGGGCATCCAGAGTACTTCCCTTCTCCATAACAGAGCTGTACAAAACAACGGATACTTCCCCAAGTGTGCAGTTTTCTTCCACCCTCAGATGATCAAGTTTCATCACTCTATCCTCAAAAAGGTGCGTTTGAAGTGTAGCATTCACGTTGATATTTGCTTCATCCCCAACAGTTACCAGATCGAACTCGCTAATGTGCAGAGTGTCGATCCAAACCCGTTTCCCCATTTTGGTTCCAAATAGTCTTAGAGCGAATGGAAG
>JAJZFJ010000172.1 GCA_021805395.1 bacterium | reverse complement strand
ACGAGGAGAATCTCAGTGGGTTTAAGCTGCGCTTTCATCTGGCCAAGCTCATCCATCAGATCCTGATCGATTGCAAGTCTGCCTGCTGTGTCCAGCAGTACAATGTCATTTCCATGGCTTTTCGCCCACTCAAGAGCTGTTCGTGCAATCGTTGGAGGAGCTTTGCCTTCTTCAGGAGGCGATGCAAAAACGGGAACGTCTATCTGACCGCCAAGAACCTGAAGCTGTTTGACAGCGGCAGGCCGGTAGATATCGCATGCCACCATTAAAGGATTGCGTCCCTGTTTCTTGAAATAGAGACCCAGCTTGCCGCATAGAGTGGTTTTACCAGCACCCTGCAAGCCACAGAGCATTATGATAGTGGGTGGGGTGGGGGAAAACTGTAATTCACTTTCCTCACCACCCAGCAGTTCCACAAGTTCTTCATTAACTATGCCAACAACCTGCTGCCAGGGCTGAAGACTTTCCAGTACCTCAGCACCAAGTGCGCGATCCTTCAGTTTTGCTGTGAAGTCTCTCACTACAGGAAGGCTGACGTCTGCTTCCAGCAATGCGAGGCGAACCTCTCTCATGGCTTCTGTTATGTCTGCCTCTGTAACCTTGCCTTTGCCACGAAGACGTCCAAATGCTGATTGTAGTTTTTCTGATAAGCTGTCGAACATAGATTGCTCTCTGCGAAAATCATCGCCAATTTATGTACACTGTTTATTTTTATGAGTGTTCATGATACAATTTAACGGTGTATTCTACCCCGTAGCAGAGGGGGTTGTAAAGTTAATAAAATAATTCAGTGATTGCAACAGTTGACGTGCTGTCAATTGTAGAGATAGAATAGAGTGTATTAATTCAGGTCTGCACATAACCCGCTATGCTTTCTAGCGATATGAGGCAGATAGCTTACATCTCGAAGGTCGTGACCCCTGTGGACAGGGTGATCCGACGGGCCGAAAAACTTCCCGGATGGTGAATCGTTGAGCTCTAGAGTTGAATCGCAATCCGTTCACAATTTGGATTCGTCTAACATGCATGCCGTAACCCGCATGCATTCGCATCCTATCTCTCTTGAGGCAGTCAGATCGGCTGTCAGAGGTGCGCAAAGATTTCTAATCGATAATCAGACGTCTGAAGGTTATTGGCAGGCAGAGCTGGAAGGAGACACTATTCTTGAAAGTGAATATATGCTTCTCCTGCAGTTTTTAGGCAGACAAGACCAGAAAAAATTCAGAAAATTAGCAAACTATATCCGCAGCAAGCAGCATGCTGACGGCTACTGGTCCATCTACCCTGGCGGACCCCCGGAAGTTAGTGCATCTGTTAAGGCATACTTTGCCTGCAAACTGGCTGGATTCAAAGAGAACGAGCCATTCATGCGGCGGGCAAGACGTGCCATATTACAAATGGGCGGAATTCAGCGCTGCAATACCTTCACTAAGCTATACCTCTCAATATTTGGTCAGTATGAATGGCATGGCGTTCCCACCATTCCGCCTGAGATGATACTTCTTCCCAAATGGTTCTATTTTAATATCTATGCCATGTCATCCTGGTCTCGAGCCATTTTGGTTCCGCTTTCGGTAATAAATGCCGCTCGACCAAAGAGATCCATTCCTGAAACTGCCACACTGGACGAACTTTTCGTGGATGGCAGAGATCCGCACAAGAGTAAGCTGGAATGGGACTCTCCGGTATTTTCCTGGCGAAATGCATTTCTTGTTTTGGACAAAACATTAAAGATATACGATTCAAGCCCGGTTAAGCCTTTCCGAAACAAGTCGCTGCGAAAAGCACTTAAATGGCTGCTGGAACGAGAAGAGAATAGCGGCGGTCTAGGCGCAATCTTTCCAGCCATGACTCACGCCATCATGGCTTACAAATGTATGGGCTTCGATGATTATCACCCAGCCATATGTAAAGAACTGGCAGAATTAGCTTCCTTTGAGATTGAGGATGAGGAGAAACTGCGCCTTCAGCCGTGTGTTTCGCCCGTGTGGGATACTGCCATCTCGCTGAACGCCATGCTGGACAGCGGCTGTCCTGCAGACCATAAGTCTGTGGTGTCTGCTGCAAACTGGCTGCTCTCGAAACAGACGACCCGCAAAGGTGACTGGGCTGTTATGACCCCCAACGTTGAACCTGGCGGCTGGTATTTCGAGATGGAGAACGAGTTTTACCCCGATGTTGATGACACCGTGATGGTGCTTATGGGGTTATATAAAACTTACTGCCCAGGTTCAGAGCACTGGACAGAAGCTCCTCAGCATGTTCAGGATGCAATGCGCCGAGGGCTTAACTGGGTATTTGCCATGCAGAACAGGGATGGCGGCTGGGCAAGTTTTGACAAAAACAACAACCGGCGCCTTTTCCAGTATGTACCATACGCAGATCACAATGCCATGATAGACCCATCCTCTGCTGACATCACTGCCCGTACGCTTGAAATGTGTTCCTACTTCAGCATCGGCAGAAAAGATCCACGTGTACAGAGAGCACTTAAGTATCTTTATAAGGATCAACAGCCGGATGGAAGCTGGTTTGGGCGCTGGGGTGTCAACTACATCTATGGAACCTGGCAAACTCTAAGAGGGCTGAACTGCATTGGCGAAGACATGCAGGCCGAAAGGGTGCAGCGTGCCGTGAGATGGCTCCACTCAGTTCAAAACAGCGATGGGGGCTGGGGTGAAACCTGCCAGTCTTACGATACCGATCATCCTAAGGCAACAGGGCCGAGTACACCTTCACAGACAGCATGGGCACTCATGGGGCTGTTCAATGCTGGAGACATCCAGAGTGAAGCTGTTTCACGAGGATTGAACTACCTGTTAAATAATCAGAACGAAGATGGGACGTGGTTGGAAGACTGGTTCACTGGAACAGGATTTCCTCGGGTATTCTATCTCAGGTATCACTACTATTCCCACTATTTCCCGCTGTGGGCACTTGCACAGTATCATCAGCTAACGACAGGGAAACTCGCCCAAGATCCCGGTACCCCTGACCTGGAAATCAATCGTTTTGCAAACCTTGAGGTCTAGAATCCATTTTCCCTGTGTACTGTTTTAGATATGCCAGATGTTTTAGCACCTCTGGCATGTTTTATCCCCCATTACTCTCGTCAGTCTGCACACCTCTTCACCTTAAAAGTCTCTAATCAACTTAATCAAACATTCTGAGTAGTCTTCTCGTCATAGGTAATGAAGGTTATGAATTGCATCCAGTGTGAGGATGTCACATTCTAAGTGGTATTTCGTTTTGTTCTTGTGGGCATAGTTGCCACGCTTCTAGCGACTGAATCGAGGGAATGCTGATGGTAGCAATTGAATCTCAGAAAATACTGCATACGGCGGCCAACAGCCATGAAATTGGTTTGGATGATGCTGTGTATGTTCTACTGGATCTTTATGGTGCAAGAGCGGTGAATTCTCTTGTCTCACCAAGAAGAATGCCAGACGGCAAAGTCTTCTGTCCAAAGCTTACCGCAAACGACTGCTACTCTGTACTGCACGAAGCCTGCAGAAAAATGGCTAGAGTAGCACTACGTACGTATGAAGATAGATTCTCATCTGATATAAGCTTTGGAATGGCGCTAAGATTTATTTTTCCTGACCCAATAGCCTATCTTGGAAGAGCAATTCGTTCTGTTCTTAGCGATGCCGGTCGTACTGAGAGACAGCAGGCCCCCACCGTATCGCTTGATACACCAATATCCGGATCTGGAGAGTTAACACTCTGTCTCAAAGATCTGATTGCAGACACATCCATAGATAATCAGCCTGAAGCTGCTCTAATCTCCTCAAGTGAGCGTTTAGAGTTCTCCTCAGGTTTGCTGGACGCATTCAATCAGCTTCCAGCCAACTATCGTGATGCACTTATTGCCGATATGGAGCGAGATAGAGCAAGGGAACGAGGCGCGTATCAGCTGCCTGAGACAGACAAAGAGAGACAGGTGGTATGCAGGGCACGTGCTGCAATGCACAAGATACTGCTGAAAAACTGTGACCTCAGCAACGAATACATCCAGTATCTAAATCGGTCAAGAGTTTCAAAGACATCCAGCAAAAAGGTTGTCAAGACAGGGTGGAATGCTGAAAAACAGGAAAATCTGTTTGAGACTATGCACGCCCACTATTTGAGCGTTGTAAATTCAGAGCACCTGGAATTTTGCAGTGAAGCAATTGTGAATGAGGTAAATGGAGTATCTCCTAAAAGATCTCCTTCCACCAGAATGCGAAATGGAACGAGAGTTGTAGATACATTCTCTCTTAACGATTCACCTCAAACAACGAATATAGCGGCTCAAAAATTATACGAAACCGCTAGAGATGCCAGGTATTCGGGTGATCTTGAAGGTGCTGTACAACAGTACAGAGCTGCCTTTGCAGAAGACAAGACATTTTATCCGGCTGTAGTGGAAGCAGGAGTTGTACTGCATCAGCTTGGGAAGCTTCGAGATGCACTCCAGTGCTTTCTGGCAGTACTACAGCACGATGATTCTAGTGAAGAACGATATTTAGCTGCAACAAATGCTGCAGATATCTATCTTACATGGTATGATACAGGACGAAATCAGGAAAAGAACATTGAGAATGCTCTGTCCTGCGCCAGATTTGCAATGCAGTCTCCCACTCCTATGCGGGCATGCAACATGATACTGGCGTGTGTGAAAGACAGATACTATCAGGAAGCCAGGGAGGTTTTAGAAACTGTGCTTGCTGCTAATACCGATCAATGTCCTGCTGACAAGTTCCTGAATACACTCGCACACATAAAGGATGCAGATCTGTATTCCTGGTATAATTGGCTTTATAACGAGTTTGGAAAGGATGATCAAAAGTGAAAACCCTCCCCCTGAAACTTGCAGTAATCTGCACATCCATTTTTGTAGGTTTGGTGTTAGCTGTCTCCGTCGTAGAAGTTCAGTCTACCCAGCAAGTCCATCCTTATGGCTTATCGTCAACGCAGCAGCTTAATATTGCTGATGGAGTTGAAACACACGGCAAAAATCACGATAAATCCTGCTGAATCATATAAGGCAAATGCTTAATACAAAAGCCCTATAGTCTCATTTCTATATGAATGAGGCACGGGCTTTTGTTTTTATTTGTGTGGATACAAAAAAGCTTCCTGATTACCTTTCATTACTAATGCAAAGTTGTAGTCAGGAAGCTTTAATAATGCTTCAGGCAATTCAGTCATTGCGAATTTGTGGTTATAACCTAAGGCTCAAGTAGTACCTTAATTGAATTTGTTGAGTTGTGAACCATATGAAACCCTTCCAAATAGCTCTCAAGAGGAAGTTTATGGGTTACCATCCCGTCCACATTCAGCAATCCCCGGTTCAGATAATCTATCACCTTAGGATAACATCTCGGCCCCAGGTGTGCCCCATAAATATTTAGTTCTTTTGTGTCACCAATTATAGTCCAATCAGTAGTCGTTGGTTCCTTCATGACGGAAAATTCTACAAAATTACCACCTTTACAAATAGCTTTCAAACCGAGGTTTGGACCTTCAGGGTGGCCGGTGGTCTCAATATAAACATCGCAGCCATATCCTTCAGTGAGGTCTTTCACAGCTTGCACAGGATCTGTAATAGAGGGGTTTATTACCACATCTGCACCAAGTGTTTTTGCCAGATTTAATCGCCCTTCATTCATATCTACAGCTATTAATATCCCCGGGTTTTTCAATCGGGCACATGCTATCATACCCAGCCCCAATGTTCCAACACCTGCAACCACCACCACATCACCAAATTCAATTTTCCCCCTTTCTACAGCATGCATCGAACACGCTAAAGGTTCTATGAGAGCTGCTTTTTCTATGGGTAAATTGAAAGGAACCTTGTAGTTCAAGGCATTTTTGGGGAAAACCATATAATCTGCCATCCCACCTTGCGTTGCCGTATGAAATCCATACACATCGTGCACATCACAAAGCCAGTATCTCCCTGTTTTACAGTATCGGCATTCCCAGCAGGGAACTATCTGTTCAGAGATAGCCCTGTCTCCAATTTCAAGACCATATTTTTCACCTGCTCCTTCTCCCAGTGCAGCCACAGTACCAATAAGTTCATGTCCTGCCGTTACCGGAGTTTGAACATATCCTTTACGTGAATTATCACCCCAAAAGAGAGGGGCACCTATGAAACATTTAACGTCGGAAGCGCAAATTCCACATGCATCAATTTTTATCAGCACTTCCCCCGGTTGTGGAACGGGAACAGGAAGCTCCTCCAGGCGGTAGTCTTCCGGGGCATGGCAGCGTACTGCGCGCATAGTTTTTGGCAGGGATGTAGAGGCAATCATTTTCATATTCTCCTGATAAAGCAATGTTATTATTTGCTTTCTCAATTACATGTATTCTTACATTATGCACAATTATGAAGACTTACATCTCATGATGAGATATTCTGTTAGAGTTGTCCGCATATGTGCAATATCGTGTATAATGAAAACATCTTCATTTTTCGGGATATTACATGCTACTCAGGAAACTCTACACGCCACTGACGATTGTAGGGCTTCTTGCAACCTTCGCATATAGCGAATATGTTGTGAAGCCTCACTATCATGATCATAAGATTCACATAGTCTACTGGGAAAAGTGGACAGGGGGTGAGGGAGATGCTATCAAGCAGACTGTCAACTACTTCAATCACTCCCAGAACAAAATTCATGTTGATCTTCTTACAATAAGTGATATTCAGGATAAAACTCTGTTATCTGTTGCAGGTGGAGACCCACCAGATGTTGCTGGTCTGTATGGCGCAGATGTTGCACAGTACGCAGATGATAGAGCTGTAATCGATCTGGATCCATATCTGCGTAAATACGGGATCAAGAAAAGCCAGTATATACCAGTTTACTGGAAGATGAACAATATTAGAGGAAAGGAGTATGCATTACCCAGCACTCCTGCCTCCACTGCTCTGTTCTATAACAGGGCACTATTCAAAGCTGCCGGGATGGATCCCGATAAGCCTCGAGACTGGCATCATGGACACTACACAATTGAAGAGATGGACAAAGATGCTGCCAGGCTGACTAAATTTGCTCCCAATGGTCAACTCCAGATAATGGGTTTCCTTCCTGCTGAGCCCGGCTGGTGGGAATGGGGCTGGGGATATTTCTTTGGCGGCAAGCTGTGGAATGGTTCCAACAAGATTACTGCCAATGATGCTGGCAACATTAAAGCCTACCAGTGGATTGCAAGCTTCTCCAAAAAGTATGGTGCCAACAATGTTTCTGCATTCCACAGCGGGCTAGGACAGTTCTCTTCATCCCAGAATGGGTTCATGGCTGGCAAGGTTGCCATGGAAATCCAGGGTGTGTGGTTCTACC
Organism: bacterium; assembly: GCA_021805395.1. Lineage (GTDB taxonomy): Bacteria > Armatimonadota > Chthonomonadetes > Chthonomonadales > Chthonomonadaceae > JAJZFJ01. Next base: position 5,932 of record JAJZFJ010000172.1, on the reverse strand, counting down.
ATTACATTGCCATGTATGCCCCGAACATGCTTGCAAACCCGAAAACCGGTAAACAGGCAGAATGGGGGATAGCACCATTCCCATACCCTGCAGACAGACCAGATCGGGCAGGTACCACATTTGCAGATGAGGACGTTCTGGTAATTCCCCGCGGCGCTAAACATCCAAATTCAGCATTCAAGTTCATAGATTTCATGGAATCACCAAAAGGCATGGATATGCTGTGTGGCTTACAGTGGAAGATGTCACCTCTTATTCACAACGAGCCAGGTTTCTACAGGAATAACCGAAACCGAACGGCACGCTTCTTCGCCGAACAGGCTGAAAGCAAGAACGTGATTAATGTTCCGCGAACAGGAATTTATCCTGAGTATGCAGATGCTCTACAAAATGCCTATGACGCTGTGAGTCTACTGGATCAGACCCCAAAACAGGCTCTTGATGTTGTTCAGAGGCAGATTCAGCGTCAACTGAATGAGTATATACAACATGAAAAAATGCGCCTTGCTGCAGAAGGAAAATCTCACAAATGAATAAGCGCAAGGAGACATTGACCGCTCTTCTATTCGCGAGTCCATGGTTTGTAGGCTTCACTGTATTTTTACTATATCCCATCATTGCTTCAATATATCTCAGCTTTTGTGATTACTCTGTGCTTCGTCCTGCTGTGTTTATAGGTTTACAGAACTACAGCGATCTCATTAATGACAGTATATTCAAGCAGGCACTCTCGAACACAGTTATATACACAGCAGCAGCGCTACCTCTTGGGCTGGTTGTTTCACTAGGTTTAGCGATGCTGCTGAACACAAAAGTGAAGGGGCTTGCCTTCTACCGAACACTGTTCTATATGCCTTCGCTTGTGCCTTTGGTTGCGCTTGCCATTCTGATGCAATTTATTTTCAATGGTCAATATGGCGTTCTGAACAGTCTCTTAAGAGAGTTCTTACCATTCGTGCATGGCAAGAGCTGGCCCCCAAACTGGCTGGGAGACCCTCGCTTTTCCAAACTGGTACTTATCTTCATTTCGGCATGGGGTGCAGGGAATGCGATGGTCATCTACCTGGCTGGTTTGCAGGATGTACCTGTACAGCTGTACGAGGCTGCCCAGCTGGATGGCGCGGGCTGGTGTTCAACCACACGGAACGTTACTATCCCAATGATTTCCCCAGTGATTCTGTTCAATCTGGTTATGGGGATAATCGGTACACTTCAGGTCTTCACTCTGCCCTATGTCATCTCTAATCAGGGATCTCCAATGCGTTCCATCTATTTCTACACAATGTATCTTTTCGATAACGCATTTGTGTACCACAAGATGGGATATGCATGTGCTATGGGGTGGATCCTGTTCATTATCATACTATTACTCACACTTCTCTCCTTCAAGCTATCTGAGAAGCATGTGCACTACGGAAGTTAATTCATGACCACACAGACTGCCATAAAAAACAAGAAGAGCAAAGGAAAGCTATCTGGTCCTAAATATCCCTGGCTCGTTCATACTGTGCTTATTCTGGTGTCCATTGTGATGATATTCCCATTGGTTTGGTTACTGTCCACATCACTCAAAGGGAATCAGCAGGCCATGATGATCCCTCCTGAATGGATTCCACACCCAGTACTCTGGTCTAACTACCCTCGTGCAATTACGTATGAATCCAAGGAGCTTGGTTTTATTCCGTTTCTGGTATACGGACGGAATACACTTATTATCGCTATCCTCACTGTGAGTGGAACGGTATTTAGCAACAGCCTGGTAGCGTACGCTTTTGCGCGTCTGAAATGGCCTGGGCGAGATCTGCTTTTTACTCTAACGCTCGCGACAATGATGATTCCCTTCCCTGTGCTAATGGTGCCTACCTTCATACTGTTTCAGAAGCTGCACTGGATTGGTACATTCAGACCCCTTTGGGTTCCTGCATGGTTTGGTGGAGCATTCAATATCTTCCTGCTTCGTCAATTCCTCATGACTATTCCCCTTGAGCTGTCGGAAGCTGCCAAAATGGATGGATGTTCAGAGTGGACTATCTACAGAGATATCATTATGCCTCTTGCTAAGCCTTCGCTAGCAGTGGTAGCACTGTTCACATTCATGGGAGTATGGAATGACTTTCTGGGTCCTCTCATATATTTAACCAACCAGAACACATTTACCCTCAGCCTGTGGCTGGCATCCTACTCCAGTCAGAATGGCGGTACCGAGTACGGATTGCTGATGGCTGCTTCCACATTGATAGTTGCTCCCATCATAATACTGTTCTTCTTCACACAGAAACTGTTAGTTCAGGGAATTGCAGTCACAGGTCTGAAAGGTTAGTAACTCGGTGCAATCAGCTGATATTGTGATTGTCGGGGGTGGCGTTGTTGGAAGCAGCATCGCATACCAGTGTTTGAAGAGAGGCGTAGGAAGTGTTCTGGTTGTTGATACCGCCCAGTCATCAGGACAGGGTTCAACCAGATATGCAACTGGAGGCTACCGGGCCCAGCATAGCACCGATATCAATGTCCGCCTCTCTCTTTTAGCCAGAGAGCAGCTTCTGAGCTTTCACAGTGACACAGGAATAGATTGCGAATATCGTCCCTGTGGTTATCTGATGGCAGCAAGATCCAGTGAACAGTTAGTACTATTGCGTAAAGCTCTTACTGTTCAACATGCTGCAGGACTGGATGTATCGCGTGAGGTAAGCATCGATGAGATGCGTGCCATAAATCCCTTCCTTAACACAACGGACCTCATTGGTGGTACATACTGTCCGATAGACGGATATATACGACCGCTACAGGTACTTGAAGGGTATCAAGCTGCATCTAAGGCTCTGGGGGCAGTATATCGGTTTGGATGTGGTACGGTTAACATTCTGTTTGATAACGATCAAAAGGCTGTCGGTGTGAAGGTAGATGGCGATACCATCCATTCTGGGTGTGTAGTTATTGCCGCAGGAGCCTGGTCGGGGTTGATTAAAGGAAACGGTCAGTATGATATCCCTGTTCGTCCTGAGAGACGGCAGGTAGCCTGTACTGTTGTTCAGGATCTGTTAGCTGAAAACCTGCCACTCACGATAGATATCGAGAATGGATTTCACATGCGTGTGCGAGACGGCAGATGTCTCCTGTTATGGCCTGGTGAATCAAGTGGAGCTAACGAATTTGATATAATGTTTGATACTGGCTGGTTAGAGCAGATGATCCCGCTGGCGCACCATTTTATTCCATGTCTCAAAGATATCGCATTAGATTCAGAGAAGCACTGGTGTGGTCTATACGAAATGACGCCTGATCATCACTGTCTATTTGGTAAAGTCCCAAATTCAGAAGCGCTTTACATCGCCACCGGCAACTCTGGCCATGGAGTGATGCACTCTCCTGCATTAGGGGTGCTGATGGCAGACCTGCTTTCTTCGGGAAAGACAAGACTTGACACTCATTGTCTGCGGCCATCCAGGTTCATGGAGAACGATGCTATTAGTGATCTGGGCATACTGTAGCCATAATCAGTCCAGTCCCCGTTCTGCAAGTTCGATGGCAGCAACAAGTGCTCCCGCTTTATTGATACTCTCCTGATACTCCTTAGCCGGATCTGAGTCATATACGAGTCCTCCGCCAGACTGCAGGTATGCAACATTATGATCCGTGAGCATGGTTCTGATTGTGATGGCCATATCCATGTCTCCGTTATATCCAAAATACCCAATGGCTCCAGCATAGAAACCTCTGCGCACTGGCTCAAGCTCTTCAATAATCTCCATTGCACGCACTTTTGGTGCTCCCGACACTGTACCTGCCGGAAAACTTGCCCGGAATACATCGAAGCAGTCTCGTCCAGATGCCAGCCTGCCTGTTACGTCGCTTACGATGTGCATAATGTGGGAGTAACGTTCCACAACCATTAGTTCGTTAACTTTCACTGTGCCATAATCTGAAACTCTTCCAACATCATTTCTTCCAAGATCCACAAGCATTATATGTTCGGCACGTTCTTTCTCATTAGCCAGCAGCTCCTTCTCTAGCTGAATATCTTCCTCAGCATCTGCCCCTCTCGGAGATGAACCCGCTATGGGACGTAGTCTTACTCTGTCCCCAGTTACAGTCACTAATATTTCGGGAGATGACCCTATTAACTTGCGCTCTCCCATATTAAGATAGAACATATAGGGTGAAGGATTGACAGTGCGAAGTGCACGGTAGAGGTCGAACGTAGGTGCAGTGAAAGGTACCTGAAACCGCTGTGATAGCACGATTTGAAACACATCGCCAGCTTTGATATACTCTTTGCATCTGTCCACAGACGTTTCATAATCTTTTCTGTCGGTTTGATTATGTATTTTTAGTGGAAGTGCGTTAGCTGTAGGAATATGTGGGGGAGGAACAGGATATTGTGATTTTAATTTAGTGCAGATGCTGTCAATTTTATTCAATGCCTCCATATATGCAGAATCTGGATCTTCATCAATATTTGCATTGCAGAGTGCAAGAATTCGATGTTTCACATGATCAAAAATAACTAGAGTATCGGTGAAGTAGAAACAGGCATCTTCACATAGTAATGGATCGGGTTTTGTGTCTGGAAGTTTTTCAAAAAATCTTACAATATCATAACTAAAAAAGCCTACTGCACCTCCACAGAATCTCGGAAGACCAGGGTGTGGAACATAGGAGTATCTCTTCAGATATGCTCTGATATGCGTAAGGATATCTTCACCATCAGAAAGCTCAAAAGTCTCCGACTGACTGCCTCTATCAAGGGTGACCTTTGATCCTCGTGACCGAATTACCAGCGAGGGATTAATTCCGATTACGGAATACCTGCCAACTCTCTCACCGCCCTCTACGCTTTCAAGCAGAAATGAGCGGGTATCTTTCTCTCCATGTGTAAGGTTCTCGTAAGCAGATACGGGTGTGAGTCTGTCAGCAAGTATTTCTCTATATACTGGAATGAGATTTCCTTGCTTGCAGAGTGTTCTAAAGTCATTTAAATTAGGTTGAATCATGGTATGTGCTATTTCTATTTCTGGTAACTGTTATCCTGCAGGTGAGGCATTATGTCTGTATAAAAAAGAGCCACCGTGCCTTGGCACGATGGCTCTGTTCTGAATCTAAACGTAAGGTTTAGAAATGAACTGCCAGCTGAGTGGTGAGGATGTTTGCGTTGGCGCCGCCTGTACCGAAGCCGCCATGAACATCTTCGATGTTGCGAAGCTGGTATGCAACACCCAGGGTTGTGTTACCGGTAAGATGTACATCTGCACCAAGGTTGATGTCCTGCTGAAGTGGCTCTGATCGAACTCCACTTACAGACACGTCGCCCTTGAGGTTGTAGAATGCACCATCGTAACCAAGGTTAAGGGTGAACATTTTGTTCAGCTTGTAGGACAGATCAGCGTTAGCAGTTGTTACGCTGCTGCCGATGTCAAATCCATAGCCGCCTGGCACAATTCTGTTTCTTGCACCGGTGTAGTAACCTGCACCGAGCTTGATACCGAGTTTGTGGAATGCGGTAAATCCAAGATTTACGTATGGTCCCTTGATGTTGGTAGGATTGTACCAGTCACCAATGTTGCCCCAGTACCCAGCTGAGTAGAAGCGTGGGTCTACATAGAGGTAACCAAGGTTGGTTTTGAAGCTGCCGAATTTAGCACCAGCATTCACCTTGAAGGCGTCTGAGTCATCGGTGGGGAAGCCACCGCTGGCATTGAAGCCCTTCTGGGATACTGTATGCACATATTCACCGGAAAGCATGAATGGTCCAAGCTTTCGAACTGCTGCATTCACACCCAGCTCGTAAACGTTACCAATTCCGCCAGCACCAGGAGTGCCACCGAAGTCGATACCGGTTAAACCGATGGATGCTACATGGCCGATTGGAGCTGCGAGGTGCAGACCAAACTGCTGGGTAGCGATCATCTGGCCCTGGTTTGCAAGCCCTTCGATT
>JAJZFJ010000107.1 GCA_021805395.1 bacterium | reverse complement strand
TCCTGCCCTATACGGCTCATCTTGGCGGCTCGTTGCGAGTTCTACAGCAGCTGATGCCGAATGTTCAGGATGCATTTGTAGCAGGCGGCTGGATAGTGCACTATGGCAAAGTGCTTTCTCCAGAGCAGATGGCGCTTTGGTCTTCCTCAGACTATATTGATCCCCGGCATAGGGCTTTTGTGGGGATTGACAAAGACAACAGATATATCCTGGGGGCAACACAGGATAGTATTAACTGTCAGCAGCTTGGTGTGGAGCTAGTTAAAATGGGAGTGCAGGAGGCATTCCTGCTTGACTCTGGCTTCAGCACATCACTAGTTTGGCAAAACAGAATTCTGGTATCGGGACATTCCCAGTTTGGTGTCCCCAGCAGACCTGTACCTCAGGCGCTGTTCCTGATGGGACCATTAGCATCTAATGCCCCTCCACCCCCGGCGAGTTCCATACCGGCTGCGGGACAAGGTGCAGCTACTCTTAACGATGCACTTTCAGCTGACAGCACCTCAGGAGCCGCTCACTACTACGATCACCACCACAACCGAAGGAGACATGTAAGGAACTAGCTGACATCAATTTACTGGAAGTTAGCTTAAAGGTTCAGGATCGTGGCTCTGGGGTTAAGTTAGATATGGAATGTGAAAGTGTAATAAGGTTGAAACAAGAATTACGAGTATAAATGTCATAACCAGCAGGTTATGTGCCAGATGATGAGCAGTACTATTATCTACTCCACCTTTGAAATACTGATGCGTAAACCACATCCCACCTATCGATAAAGATAAACCAAATGCGATAGGAATTCCTACAAAACAGTGTACCAATCCAAATCGAATGCTTCGCTTAAAACCGTCTTTCCAGTTTTTTGTGCCATCTCTAAAATCCAGTTCCTCTGCGTGTGCAAATGCTGGAAGATTTAGAACAAGAATCCCCAGAAATCCAAATGCCAAAATCCAGTTAGAGAACATCTCAATGCTTTGAAGCATGGATGGATGCTTGATGGCTGCCTCTTGTAATGGACGTGCAAGCGGCATAACCATCAGGTTTGTTGAGTGACCTCCATCTAAAGGTATAAGCTTTAACCATGTCCAGTTCAGAACTGGCAGAGCATATAGAGTAAAGCCTACTACAACAACAGCCGAAAGTTCAAGAAGTGCCTGCAGAAACATGACAGGTCTTAGCAGCTTGAAAAACCGCCATGTTTGCTGACTTTCACCAGATCTGATGTTTCCTGCCATATTGTAAAAAAGGAATGCTTCCCACATATAACCCAATGTGGTCCAGATCCAGGTTTCCTTCCTGAAGAACAGGATAAGAACGGCTGACACAACCACTATGGAAATAAGCACTACTCTTCTGGGGTTGGCTTTCACTAATGGCTTACTGTTTTTCTCATGGGAAGGCATATCGGCAGCAGTATAGTTGTGATCAATCCCGGAAGCAGCTTCATCATCCTGATTACTGGTAATTAAACTATCCATTCAGCACCGGTAAGAGAGTACGGCGTGACGTTGTTGGCTCTTCAGCGGGCGCATCAATTTCTCTGTATAGACTGTCACGTTCAACTGGGATCCTGCCTGCTTCCTCAATCAGTTTAATCATCTGTTTGCGTGTAAGAGACTGTCTCTTGTTACCCTGATCATTATCCTGATAAGTGATCTCATACTCCTGAACTGTTCCATCAGCATCGTCTGCGCCATACCAGAAAGAGGTCTGAGTTACTTGAGGCGTATTCATTATCCAGAATGATTTGATATGTGTGAAATTATCAAGCAGAAGTCGCGATACTGCGATATTTCTCAAGTCATCATATCCGGTTGTATGAGGAATGGTATCCAGTTCAGTATTTTCCGGATGAAATGCAAGAGGGGTCATGGTTACAAAGTGCTTCGTTTCATCCTGGAGCTCTCGCAAACGTACCAGATGCTCAGCTCTCTCCTCAGCTGTTTCAATGTGTCCGTACAGCATCGTTGCATACTGGGTAAGTCCAGCCTTTGCAACTGCGCGAGCAATATCGAGCCATCCTTCCCCATCAAGTTTTCTATCGAACAGCTCCTGATGGACCCGTTCTGAGAGGATTTCAATTCCGCCGCCTGGCAGGGAATCGAGTCCCGCATCTTTCAGCTCTAACAGAACTTCATTGAGAGGCTTGTTTGCCTGTCGCTGAATTTCAACCAGCTCAACCATGGTAAATGCCTTAATGTGCACTCCAGGTCTTACATCCTTCACAGTTCGAAGCAGATCAAGATAGTATTGATACGGTAATCTGGGATTAATACCACCAACCATGTGGATCTCGGTTAATGGAACGTCTTTGTGTGCCTCAAGACGTCGTCGAACAGCTTCCAGATCTAACTCATAGGGAGCTGGTCCACCTTTTTTGGCATAAAAGGAGCAGAACTTGCAAAATTTGTTACATATGTTCGTGTAGTTGATATGCTGGTTTCTAACATAAAATGTCCTGTCACCATGCAGTCTTTCCCGTACCAAATTGGCCATGTAGCCAACACCACTCAGGTTAGGCGAAGTGTAGAGTGTGACACCATCCTCGTAGCTCAACCGTTCCTGAGCCATTACCTTCTCGTAAATAGGCATCAACTCATTACCGATTATCAACTCATGCAGCCTTGTAGATGAGGGCGCACTCTCCATAATAGTCATTTTAAGACCCCGTATCCTTTTGATTATAACTACTATAATATACCATCGGCAGATTGTGAAGCGTTGCACAGATGGAATTCATAACTGTTTATTCCACGCACTCAGGAGTGCCCAGGCAGTCATACTGCGTGCATAGAAGCTTCCACACTCTTGCTCGTTGAATGGATTACGGTTTTGTCCATTGTGGCGAATCCGAACTGCCGAAGCTACATCGATCGCTTCTTTCTTCATACCCGCATCCAGCAGTAGTACTGCAAGCTGGTATTCGAACCCTGTCATACACTCTCCATAGTAGGGAAATGGTACCGCTGGACGGTTACCGTCTGGATAAGAACAGATTATCGTACCAGGCTCCCCTCCAATTGCAAAAGTTCGCATGTTATTGTAATGATCTCTCATAGTTACGAGATGATTGTTTTGATAGATGGATTTGACTGTGGTTTGAATATGGTGCTCGTCAAGAAGTGGAGGAAGTCCGCATCTGTTAGCTTTATACTGTCCGACCAACTGGTCTATCAGACATCCAGATCCCATCTGCAGATGTGGATGCTCGCCTCCTGTTAGACCTGAAATTGAGGTCATTGGAGCTAATTCGGAAGGTTGAGGATCTATGTGCTGAACATAGAATCTGC